>JAOTVO010000243.1 GCA_029863355.1 Candidatus Krumholzibacteriia bacterium | reverse complement strand
CGCGTCGACGGTGATCGGCGTCGTGGCGCAGCGGCTGCTCCGTCTCGTGTGCAAGAACTGCGACGACCCCGCCCCGCTCAGCGACGGCGAACGGTTCCTGCTCGGGTTCGGCGAGGAGGTGACCGACTTCTCGGGGGTGCGCAGGGGAAAGGGCTGCGAGAAGTGCCGGAAGACGGGCTATCGGGGGCGCACGGCCGTCTTCGAGATACTGGACGTCACCGACCGTATCCGCGTGATGATCCGCGACGGCGAGGACGAACGCGAGGTGACGCGCGCTTCGCGCGCAGCCGGCATGGAGCCGATGATGACGGCGGCCGTGCACAAGCTGCTCGCGGGGAAGACCACGCCCGACGAGATCGTACGCGTCGTGCCCATGTCCGGGTGAGCGGCGGAAATACTCCGCGCAAAAAAAGGGGCGCCCATCCCGGGGCGCCCCTCGCGCTTCACGCAACCGTCCGCTGCTTCAATCGTCCCACTTGGAGACCTTGTTGTCGATGATGTAGACGTATTTGCTGCGCTTGCCGGCCGGGTAGATCCACTGCTCCTCGCGCTTGCCGCCGATGTCGTTGATGTTCCGCTTGGCCGGGAAGCCCCACGATTCGACGGTGGCTTCGGCCGTCATGCCCACGAACACCTCGTGGTCGACGATGGCCTGTGCCGTCTTCTTGCCCCACTTGCGGATATAGGCCACCTGGCGCAGGGTCGGATCGACGAACCAGAACAGCTCCTCCATCTTCGCGTCGATCTTCTCCTTGCTCAGCGGTCGCTCCAGCTCCAGCGCCTGTGTGACCTTGTTGCGCTTTTTCAGCGTGCGCACCGTCACCGAGCCGGAGTAGTGCAGCCCGATAACCGCGATCTGAATCTTCTCGTCGCGCGGGATCGAGCCTCCCTCGCCCATGTCCTCGAGCACGCCGCGCGTCCACGCGGTGCGATCTTTGTAGGTGTCATGGATGAGCTTCTGCTCCTCGAGGGGGATATCCTTGACGACGACTTGCTTGACCGTCGAGCAGCCATTCGCCGCGATGAGCATGGCCGCGGCGACCAACAGATTCCTCAATGCCATCACCTCTCGTCGCTTTGGCACTCCGGCGCTAGTAGACGCCCCGGAAGTGCTCCACCACCATCCGGCGCCCGTCGCGGTCGAGGTCGATGGCCACGACGTCCACGCGGGGAGCCAGCTCGAGGCGCATGTCGCGCATCATGCCGGCCAGCGCCTGCTCTATACGGGCGAGCTTGCGACGGTCGATGGCCTGCGCGGCCACGCCGCACGCTCCCCCGCGCCTCAGCTTGACTTCGACCGCCACCACCGCGCCTCCGTCGCGCGCCACCAGGTCGATCTCGCGGCGCGCAAAACGGTAGTTCGTATCGATGATCTGGTAGCCCTTGATGGCCAGGAAGGCGGCTGCAATCCGCTCTCCCAGCTCACCGGTTCTCCGCGTGTTCACCACCCATCACCTCCACCCGGTGCGGACCGGACCGCCACCAAGTTAGAACATACTCAGATTGTTTTCAACGACTTTTGCCAGGAAGGTGCGCCGGTGCGCGCCGGTGGCGCCCAGGCGCGAGATGGCGTCCAGATGGTCCCGGGTGCCGTAGCCCTTGTTGACGCCGAGGTTGTAGCCGGGGAAGCGGCGGTCGAGACGCCGCATGGCGCGGTCGCGGGCCACTTTGGCCACCACCGAGGCAGCCGCGATCGAGAGGCTGCGCGCGTCACCCTTCTCCACCGCCACTACCGCGCCCCGCCACTGGAACACGTCGCGCCCGTCGACGAGCACGAGGTCCGGTCGCATGCCCAGCGCGTCCACGGCGCGGTGCATGGACATGAGGGTAGCGCGCAGGATGTTCTCGCGGTCGATCACGGAGGGGGCGCCGAAGGCGATGCCCAGGGCGGCGGCCCGCGCTACGATCTCCGCGAAGAGGCGCTCGCGCGCGGGCTCGGAGAGGCGTTTGGAGTCGTCGATCTCGACCAGGCCGCATTCGGGAAGCAGCACCACGGCCGCCGCCACGACGGGCCCGGCCAACGCACCGCGCCCCGCCTCGTCGACCCCCACGATCACGGGGAGGCCGCGCTCGGCGTAGCCGCGATCGAAAGCGGCCAGCGCTTCGTAGCGCGCTCGAGCGCGCTCAGGCGCCGCGCTTCTCCTTGATGCGCGCCGACTTGCCAACGCGCTCCCTCAGGTAGTAGAGCTTCGCGCGACGGACGCTGCCCCGGCGCGTCACCGTGACGGACTTGATGTTGGGCGAGTGGACGGGGAATACACGCTCGACGCCGATCCCCGAGCTAATCTTGCGCACGGTGAAGGTCCCTCCCGCCCCGCCGCCGCGCTGCTTGATGACGACACCCTGGAACGCCTGCTCGCGCTCCTTGTTTCCCTCGACGACGCGCACCATCACGCGCACGGTGTCTCCCACTTGGAAGTCGTCGCTGCGCTTCTCGAGCATCTTCTGTTCCAGCCGATCGATCGTGTTCATCGCGTCGTGCCTCCTGATCCCACCTGTTCGATAATCACCGCTCGCTGTCGTCTTCACCGGTGCCGTCCAGCAGGTCCGGCCGGCGCTCGCGCGTGCGCTCCAGCGAAGAGCGCCGGCGCCATTTCTCGATCTCGGCGTGGTGGCCCGAGAGCAGCACCTCGGGGACGCCCAGCCCCCGGTACTCCAGCGGCCGCGTGTACCACGCGCAGTCCAACATTCCCCCGCGGCGCGCGGCGAAGGAATCGGTCTCGCCGGATTCCTCGTTTCCCAGCACCTCGTCGAGGAGCCGGACGATCGCCTCGATGCACGCCGCCGCCGCCAGCTCGCCCCCGCTGAGCACGAAGTCGCCGATGGAGACCTCGTGCGTCACCACCAGCTCGCGGATGCGTTCGTCCACGCCCTTGTAGCGCCCGCAGACGAAGGTCAGCTCCCGCTCCGTCGCCAGGCGCCCCGCCATGTCCTGGTCGAAGCGCTCTCCGGCCGGCGAGAGCAGAATCACCGGGCTCCCCGGCGCGCGCCCCAGGCTCTCCACCGCCTCCACCAGCGGTGGGGCCATCATGACCATGCCCGCTCCGCCGCCGTAGGGCGCGTCGTCGACGGTACGGTGGACGTCCGGCGCGAACGCGCGCGGGCTCACCGTGCGGTACTCGGCCAGACCCTTCTTCGCCGCCACCCCCAGCATCCCCATGGCGAGGATCGCTTCCATCGCCTCCGGGAAGATCGTGACGACGTTGCAGCGCATCGGCTCACCCGTCGAGCAGCCCCGGGATGGGACGAATCGTCATGGTGCCGCCCTCCTCATCACGCTTGATGACGAACGGCGGGACGCCCGGAATCAGCACGACGCCTCCGGGGCCGGTCACCTCGTAGACCGGGTGGGCCGCCGACCGCACCATCGCCGTTACGCGGCCGATCTCCTCTCCGTCCTCCAGCAGCACGCGCGATCCGATCACCTGGAAGGGTCGCTCGCTCTCGGGCGGCGGCACGTCGATGCGCGCGCGGTCGATGAATATCTCCCGGCCGACTTCCGCTTCGGCCGCGTCGCGGTCATCGACGCCGTCGAGCGTGAGCAGCATGGCGCCCGCGTGCGGCCGCGCCGTCTTGACGCGCACCGGCGCCTCTTCGACGCCGTCCTCGGCGATCCAGCGCAGCGCCAGCGCTCTCGACTCCAAAACCCCGTCCCAATAGTCGTCCGAGGCGACGAACTTCACTTCTCCCTTGATGCCGAACGCCTTGACGATCCGGCCCAGGTAGATCGCCCTGTCCCCGACACCCCGCTCCAGCGAACTCACTCCTTGATCTCGAAGATGATCTTCTCGCCGGCCTTGCTGGCCGCGGCGTTGACGATCGTGCGGATGGCGCGCGCGGTCTGACCGTTCTTGCCGATCACCTTGCCTAGGTCGCCGGCGTCCACCGAAAGCTCGAGGACGGTGTAGCTCTCCTTCTCGGCGTGCTTCACCTTCACCGCCTTGGGATCGTCCACCAGCGAGGTGGCCACGTACTCGATCAGCGCCTTGATGGTGTCGCGATTGACCTCGCCCATCGGTGTGCTCCCGCCGCGCACGACGTTACTCACTCGGCTGCTCGGGGGCCGGCTCGTCCGCCGCCTCCGCGGGCTTCTCGGCCTCCGCCTTCGCTGCCGCCTCCGCCTCCGCCTTCGCCGCCGTCTTCTGCTCCGCCTTGCTCTGGCGCTCGTCGGCGCTCATGGGCGCGGTCTCGGAGGCTTTCAGGGCCTCGAGTCGCGCTTCGAGATCGGCCGCGGGCACGCCCTGCTTCATGAGCGACCATTTCTTCATCGTGCCCAGCTGCCGGAGCAGGCTCTCCGTGTTGTCGGTCAGGACGGCGCCGCGCTGCATCCACTTGAGAACCAGCTCCTCCTGGATCTTGACGTCGGGCGGATTGGTGAGCGGGTTGTAGTAGCCCAGCGTCTCGA
>JAOTVO010000242.1 GCA_029863355.1 Candidatus Krumholzibacteriia bacterium | reverse complement strand
GACGGGCGGGTACGCGGTGCGCCCGCAGAACGAAGGAAAGCGGCGCGCTCTAGAAGTAGCGGACGGTCAGGGTGCCGGGTGCGACGTCTTCGGCCTGGAAGCGCGGGCGCAGCCGCTCCTCGACCCAGACGATGACGCCGCCGCCGGACTGCGGCTCGACGAGTACGACGGCGAGGTCGTCGCGCTCGCGGGCGACGCGCCGGGCCTCTTCCGGACCCAGCACGAAGAGCGCCGTGGCCCAGGCGTCGGCGGCCATGGCGCGGTGGGTCACGACGGTCACCGATGAGAGCCCGCGCGCCGACCACCCCGTGCGCGGGTCGATAATGTGACCGTGGCGCCGGCCGTCGGCGGCGACGAACTGCTCGTAGTCGCCCGAGGTTGCCACGGCCTCGTCGTGCAGATCGAGGCGGGCGAGGTAGGGAAGCGCGCCCGAGGGGTCGCGGATTCCCACCGTCCAGCCCTCGTGCGTGGCCGCGCTTCCGAGCGCCACCATGTTGCCGGAGAGGTCGACGAGCGCGTCCGCGACGCCGCCGCGGCGCAAGACGGCGGCGACCCCGTCGGCGCCGTATCCCTTGGCGATGCCGCCGAGGTCGATGCGCACGTCGTCGCGTGTGAAGCGCAGGGTCGCGGCGCGCGCGTCGAATCGCACCTTGTCCGCACCCACGCGGTCCAGGACGGCGTCGATCTCGCGCTGCGCGGGCACACGCGGCGTCCCGCCCAGGAATCCCCACAGCCGCACCAGCGGCTCCACGGTGATGTCGAACGCGCCGCCGCTTTCTTCCGCCACCTGCTGCGCAAAAGCGATTACGTCCGCGACCTCGGGGTGGACGGCGACCTCGCTTCGCGCCGCTTCGCGGTTGATGCGCGCCACCTCGCTCGCGTCGGTCCAGTTGCTCATGAGGGAATCGACGCGGTGGAAGACCCGCAGCGCCGCGTAGGCCACGTCCGCGACCGCGGCGGAATCCGCGGTGACCAGGGACAGCGTGGCCCAGGTGCCCATCGTCTGCGTGCGAAACACCACGCGACGGGCCTCGTTCCCGGAGCGGGCGAGGGCGGGCGCCAGGGCCAGGGACAGGGCGGCCGCCCCCAAGACGCGCAGCCGTATGCCGGAAGATCGATTCATGGCGGCCTCGCAGTCTAGCCGCCGCCCTCCGCCCGCGTCAACGCCCGACCGGTATGAAGCTTGACGCCGCCCCGGTCGGCGCCCCTAGACTGGCGGTGAATGGACTGCTACCAACCCCGCCGCCCGGATCCGCGGGCGGCGAGCGCCGGAGGGGGACGCACATGATCGGCGAGACCATCTCCCATTTCAAGATCCTGGAGAAGCTGGGGGCGGGCGGAACGGGTGTCGTGTACAAGGCCGAGGATCTCGAACGCAAGCGCGTGGTCGCCCTGAAGTTTGTCCACAAGGACAAGATCGGCGGCGAGCGCGAACAGGCCCGGTTCGAGGAGGAGGCGCGGGCCGCGGCGGGACTCGATCATCCGAGCATCTGCGCGGTCCACGCGGTGGTGGACGCGGACGAGCACGCGGTCATCGTGACGAACTTCATCATCGGCCAGACGCTCGCGCAGATCGTCGAATCGGGACCGGTGGACTTCGCGTCGGCGGTCGACTACGCGGTCCAGATCGCCGAGGGCCTGCAAGCGGCCCACGACGGCGGCATCGTCCACCGCGACATCAAGAGCGCCAACATCATGGTCACGAGAGTGGGCGGCGTGAAAATCACCGACTTCGGGCTAGCCGGGCTGCCGGACCGCACGGGCGCCCGGCGCGGCGGGTCGTCGGCCGGCACGGTGGCGTATCGGGCACCGGAGCAGCTCTCGGGCGGCGAGGTCGACCAGCAGTCGGACATCTGGGCGCTGGGCGTGGTCCTCTACGAGATGGTGGCGGGTCGCCTGCCGTTTCGCGGCCCGCGCGACGCGGTGATCGAAGCGATACTGCACCAGGAGCCCAAGCGGCTCTCATCGGTCCGGCCGGACACGCCGGCGGCGATCGATGAGGTGGTGGCGAAGGCGCTGGCCAAGAACTGGGAGGACCGCTACCACAGCGCGGCGGAGATGCTGGCCGACCTGCAGGCCATTCAGACCGCGATCCGGGCGGGAGAGACGTTGCCTGTCGCGACCCCACCGCAGCCCCGCTTGCGGAGGCTTCCTCCCATCCCTTGGCACCTGGCCAGGTCGCGTACCGTGTTGATCGTGGCCGCCTCGGTGATCGCGGTCACCGCGGCGGTGATCCTGTTCTACCCGCGTGGGGCCATGCCGTTCGCCGAACGCGACTGGGTGGTGGTCGCGGACTTCGACAACTTCACCGGCGAAGCGGTTTTCGACCGGTCGCTGGATCTGCCGCTCGTGGTGAGTCTAGAGCAGTCCCCGTACGTCAACGTCTTCCCGCGCCGGCGCACGGAAGAAGCGCTGGAGCGGATGCAGAAGAAGGAAGTCGGTCGCATCGACGCCGAGACCGCGCGCGAGATCGCGATTCGCGAGGGCGTGAGAGTCGTTGTCGTACCGGCGATCACGGGCGTGGGCGACAAGTACAAGCTTTCCGGTACGATTCGCAACGCGGAGACGGGCGAGCCCCTCCGCTCGAAAACGGTCGAGGCAAACGGGCAGCGCGAGGTGGTCGCGGCGCTCGACGAGGTGGCGAAGTGGATTCGGCGCGAGCTGGGTGAGGGGAGTCGGTCGATCTCGCGGACGAGCAAGCCGCTGGAGCGCGCAGCCACGTCGTCGATAGCGAGCCTGCAACATTTTTCGGCGGGGTTCGACAAGCAGCAGCGCGGCGAGCTCGACGAAGCGAAACGGCACTACGAGTACGCGCTGGACAGCGACTCGGCGTTTGCCCTGGCGCTGGGCGCGCTGGGGATGCTGGAGTGGCAGCACTTCGAAATGGCCCGGGGTGTCGATTACCTCGACCGCGCCGTCGAGCACATCGATCGGACCACCGAGCTGGAAAGCTGTTCGATACGCGCCGCCCACGCGATCGCGGTGGAGCGGGATCTGGAGAAAGCGGCCCGAATCTACCGGGAGGCGTTGAAGACCTACCCGGATGCCTCCGGGCATCAAGCCCGGCTGGGCGCGGTGTACGGAATGCTCGGACGGCACCACGCCGCGGTGAGCCGTTACGGAGAGGCGGTCCGTGCGGAACCAACGATGACGCTGGCGTACGACGGACTGGCGACGGAATACCTGGATTACCTCGGGCGCGTCGACTCGGCGCTGGTGTGGCTGCGGCGTCTGGCGGCGCACGAACCGCGCAGCCCGCGGCCGTATTACTATCTCGCCTACGCCTACGTCGGGGCGGACAGCCTCGACCAGGCGGTCTCCGCGCTCGAACGCTCGCTTCGATTCGATGCCGAGTTCGTCGAGAGCCTCGAGCTGCTCGGCCACGTGCACTGGCTCCAGGGTCGCTACCAGGAGGCCGTGGACGCCTTCGACCGCCAATACCGGGCGGACAAAGAACAGGCGATGCCGCGCTACTTCATGGGCGTCGCCTACGAGCGCATGGGCGACCGCGCGAACGCGCGCCAGAACTACGACTGGTTCCGCCGCATCACCCAGTGGCGCTCGGAGGACCGCTCGGATGACGCCCGCTACTCGATCGAGCTGGCGTTGGTGCTCACGCGGCTCGGCCAATCGAGCGCGGCGCGGGCGGCGGCGGGCAGAGCGGCCGCTATCGACTCGACGTCGTTTCTGGACTGGGCCAGGCTGCGGGCGGTCCAGGGCAGAGTGGACGAGGCGATGGTGTTGCTCCAGCGGGCGATCGACGGCGGTTTCCGCAGAATCATCCTGCTGAAGTACCACCCCGACTTCGCGGCGCTTCGCGGCGATCCGCGCTTCGCCGCGCTCGAGGACCGTTACATCGCGAAGTAAGGGTACCGCCGCGAGCCCGGCCGGGAGCGCCGTGTCGGCGCCCGGCGCTAGCGTCTCGCGAACTCGGCTGTCCAGCTCTGTACGATGGTGATGCCGGCGTCGACCTTTCGATCGCGCTCGCGCTCGACGGACTTGACCTTGATTATCGCTCCGTCGCGGGCCACGTCGAAGGTCTTGAACGGGCGCTGGGGAAGGTGGTGCGCGGCGCAATCGACGATCAGGCGGGGATTGCCCAGCTCGAGCGTGGGCTCCAGCGTGACGTCCACCGCGAGTACGTCGCAGTTATCGCGCTGGTAGTAGAGGGTGCGGCCGTCGCGGCCCCAGACGGCTCCCTCGCCGCCATCCACGGAAACCTGCCACTTGCCCTCCCCGGCGGGAAAGCGCGTCACGTACACTTCCCATCGACCCGACTCCTCGGACTCGTATGCGAGGTAGCGACCGTCCGGGGACAGCACCGCCGACCCCTGGCTCGCGTCCGTGACGAGAAACGGCGTGGGCGCGGATCGCCCAGGCCCTGCGTGGGCTCGAGCAGGGTTTCG
>JAOTVO010000241.1 GCA_029863355.1 Candidatus Krumholzibacteriia bacterium | reverse complement strand
CGCGCTAGAAGAGACTGAGGAGCCCAACCACGGTCAGGGGCAGGGCGAGCAGAATGCTCACGACGCGCAGAGGGCTCTCGAGTCCACCGAGCACGCCGACTCCTCCCCGCCGCCCCACAACGATCTGGTCCCCCGAACGAATGTCGAGTTGGTCGAGAGTTTGCCCTTCTGCGACAGGCTCCCGCAGCGCGCTGGCGTCCCAGAGTACCTGGTTCTGCCTGCGAATCTCCAGGTTCGTCAGGTCGGCGTTCGCAGTGACACCCTGGGCGATGGCCAGCGCGTCCGACACGACGAGGTCGGTCGGAACACTGTAGAATCCTGGTCGCGTGACTTCGCCGGCGACCGAGACTCTGATGAACGCTCTCGCCCGCACCACCGGCTCACGAATAAACCGGGCGATGAACCGTTGCAGATGATCCTCCGCCTCCGATCGAAGCACCCCGCGTAGCGACACTGCGCCGAAATTGGGGAGGACGATAACGGGCCCGTCGGTCCCGGCGGCGACCGCGAGGGTGTCTGTGAGGCCTTCCTCCCGCTCCACGCTGAGGAACAGCCGATCCCCGACCCGAAAGTCGCCGGCCGCCAGCCGCCCGCGAATGTCGTCCGCCTGCCGTCGCGCCTGGGCGCGAAGAACCGGGGAGTACGCCGGGGACTCGGCCGCCGCGTCGTACCGGCGACTCAGCGTTTCCAAAGCTTCGCGGGAGGCGTAGACCCGCCGTGGGTCCCAGCCGGCTTGCTGCGCCACCGCCAAGGGAGGGAGGGCCACGGCCAACAACCCGGCTAGCACGCAGGTGCGGACACTCATGCCGCTATTCTAACTCGCGGGACAGTGGCGCCGCTACTCAACCGTCACACTCTTGGCCAGGTTGCGCGGCTTGTCTACGTCGCAGCCGCGCAAGACCGCGATATGGTAGGCGAGCAGTTGGAGGGGTACCGAGGTCACGATGGGCGACAGCAGAGATGACGTCCGCGGCACCCGCACCTGGTGTTGCGCCAGCTGCCCAAGGTCCCCGTTGCCCTCGCTCGTCACGGCGATGATGCGGCCACCGCGGGCTTTCACTTCCTGCAGATTGGACAGGGCTTTCTGGTAGAGGTGGTCGTTGGGCGCCACAAACACGACCGGCATCTTCTCGTCGATCAGCGCGATCGGCCCGTGCTTCATCTCGGCGGCAGGATACCCTTCGGCGTGGATGTAGCTGATCTCCTTGAGTTTCAGCGCTCCCTCGAGAGCCACCGGAAAGTTGATCCCACGCCCGAGGTACAGAAAATTCCGCGCGTCGGCAAAATGCCGCGCCAGCTCCTCCACTACCGGCCCCAGCTCCAGAGCCGCCTCCACCTGGTCCGGCAGCTGGGTGAGGTCGAACACGACTTCCTGCCCACGCGCCTCCGACATGCCGCGCTGCCGTCCAACGTAAAGGGCGAACATCGCCAGCGCGACGATCTGCGACGTAAAGGCCTTGGTGGACGCCACCCCGATTTCCGGACCGGCATGCAGGTAGACGCCCCCATCCGCCTCTCGGGCAATGGTGCTGCCCACGACGTTCACGAGGCCAACCACACGGGATCCGATGGCTTTCGCCGCCCGCATGGCCTCGAGCGTGTCGGCCGTTTCGCCCGATTGCGAGATCGCGATCGTCAGGGTCCCGGGTATGACGATCTGCCGGCGATAGCGGAACTCCGACGCGTACTCGACTTCGACTGGAATCCCGGTGAGCTCTTCGATCAAATACCGCCCGACCAGGCCGGCATGCCACGAGGTTCCGCACGCAACGATCACGATGCGGGTAATGCGTTCGCAATCCTGGGGCAAGAGATTCAGCCCGTTGAGCCTGGCGGTGCCGTGCTCGAACAGGAGGCGGCCGCGCAGCGTGCTCTGGATGCTCTGCGGCTGTTCGTAGATCTCCTTGAGCATGAAGTGGCAGAAGCCACCCAGCTCCATCGCCTCGATGTCCCAGTCGATGTCGTGCACGGCCCGGACCTGCCCGCGCTCCAGACAGTCCACCACGCGATAGCCGCTCGGCGTGAGCACGGCGATGTCGCCGTCGTCGAGATAAACGACCGATCGCGTGTGTTCGAGAATGGCGGAAGCGTCGGAGGCCACGAAGAACTCGTCGTCGCCAACTCCAAGCAGCACGGGAGACCCGTGGCGGGCCACGACGATTTTCTCGGGCTCGTCGGCCGACACGACCGCCAGGCCGTAGGTGCCCTCAACCCGACCGAGCGCCGAGATGACGCGCTCTTCGAGCGTGGCGCCGCGTGCTTCCTCGATCAGGTGGGCCACGACCTCCGTATCGGTCTCGGTCGAAAACGTGTGCCCGTGCCGCGCCAAACCAGCCCGCAGTGTATCCGCGTTCTCGATGATGCCGTTGTGCACAAGGGCAAGTCGACCAGTGCAGTCCACGTGCGGGTGGGCATTGACTTCCGTTGGTGCCCCGTGGGTGGCCCATCGCGTGTGGGCGACGCCGATGGAACCGGACACCGGCGCAGACGCCAGCAGGTCGCGGAGACCGGCGACGCGCCCGGCCAGCTTCCGGGTCGTGAGCCCACGCCCGTTCTGCACCGCAACTCCGGCCGAGTCGTAGCCGCGATACTCGAGGCGCAAGAGCCCGTCAATCAGGATCGGCGTCGCTTCCCGCCGTCCGACATATCCGACAATCCCACACACGGTCAGTCCCTCGCCTTTCGGGACGGTTTATCTCCGGGGGGCGACGTTTCCGCGAGCCCGAAGCGGGACAGTTGGACCAGCTTGTCCCTTAGCGCCAGCGCCGCAGCGTACGCCGGGAGCACCGCGCCGCAGGCCTGGCACTGAAGCCGACCAAAGGGATCCGCCCCGCCCGTTCCCCGCGGCCGCTCCCCCACGCGCCCTTCGTGATGGCATTGCTCGCAGATCATGGATGTCGGCCCGGCCCCAAAGACGTTGTCCTCGAACAATGGTGTTTCCACTGTCATGGGGCGAGGTTCAAGAAGGGAGCCCGGGTTGATTCGGCCACAGGGCGAGGAGATCACAACGCAATGTGCGACAGGTGGTTACGTGCTGCGGACGTCGAGCCCGGGCTCCGACCTGGGGTCGGCCTACTCGTTGCGAACCCGCTTCACGGCAGGGGGGGAGTGTAGGGGCGGCGCGCCACCTGCGGGCGGGTGCCGATCCGATGGCGAAGCGAAACCGCCCCTTCTTGTTCGGATACGTCGTCATGCGGCACAGGATGTGCAGAGTGAGGGGAGAAGTTGATACGGTCAGTCACCGTCTGAGCGGCCGCAGGAGGGGCTTGAGCGCGATTATGGCAGAAACTGCCGCACGTCATGGCCGACCCCCGCTCTCCCTGATCGTCAACGATCAGGAGTGGTCGACTCGCTCCCTGGAGAGCATTCTCGCGCCACACGGCTACGCGGTCTTACGCGCCTACACCGGGGCGAAAGGCCTCGAGCGCGCGTTCAGCGGGAAACCAGACGTGATCGTCGCCGGGGCAAACCTGCCCGATCTCGACGGCTTGGAGTTGTGCCGCCGCCTGCGCGCGGACGGCCGGATCCCTGAGAGCACACCGATCATCCTGATCACGCCTGGCCGCGCCAGCCGGACACAGCGCCTCGCGGCGCTGCGGGCGGGGGCATGGGACTACCTGGGCCATCCGTTGGATGCCGAGGAGCTCCTGCTCCGGTTTGACGCGTATGTCCGTGCCAAGCACGAAGCAGATCAAGCACGCACGGACGGGCTGATCGACTCCCTCACCGGGCTGTACAGTATCCACGGCCTCGCCCGACGGGCTCGTGAGCTCGCGTCGCAGGTGTACCGCTCCGGCGGCCCGCTTGCCTGTGTGGTGTTTCGCGCCGACGCCGGCTATGACGAGGAGACATCACAGGCGGTCGTGCAGGAGTTGGCTCAGCGACTGCGCCACTCGGGTCGCAGTTCGGACGCGATCGGGCGGGTGGGAGAAGCCGAGTTCGCCGTGTTCGCACCGGCTACGGACGAGGCGGGCGCTTCCCGAATGGCGGAGCGTTTGCTCGAGGGACAGCCGACCGGTGTCCTTGCCGGGTTCCACGCCGTGCTCGATTTCCGCGCGTCCAACCTCCAGCCCCAGGACATGCTGCGGCGCGCCAGCGAGGCGCTCCGACCACTAGGGGCGCTGCAAGCGAACTAGCAGCCGGCATCCCCACCTTCAGCCCGCCTCGTGGCCGCGGCTGGCGCCGAGCGCCGGTGCGGCCTCAGCAGCCGTCTCATCGGCTTCGGTTCGCACTTCGTATCCCTCGGTGTAGGTGTAGCTATAATGGCGGTAGATCCCCGTGGGCCGAATGTCGTTGAGCACCGCGCCGAGAAGGCGAATGGGCAGGCGATCGAGGACGTCCAGCTTGGCCTCGATCAGTTCCCTGTTCGTCATCCCGGTACGCACGACCATGAGCATGCTACCCGTTGCCGTCC
>JAOTVO010000240.1 GCA_029863355.1 Candidatus Krumholzibacteriia bacterium | reverse complement strand
CGGCCACAACCCGCTACTTGCGCCGGACGCGGGCGCCCTGCGGGGTGTCCTCCAGGACGAACCCCGCCTCGGCGATCTCCCCGCGCAGCGAGTCCGCCCGCGCGAAGTCGCGGGCCTTCCGGGCCGCCTCCCGCTCCGCCACCAGGCGGTGAATCTCCGCGGGGACGTCGTCGACGGCCCGCGGCGGGCCGTCCCGAAAAAGGCCCAGGATGGCGTCGAAGGACGCGATGGCCAACCGGACCGCCTCCAGGGCCTCGCGGTCGCGCGCCAGCGGGGCGCCCGGCTCGTCCGCCGCGGAGTTGTATGCGCGTACCAGCTCGAATAGTTGTCCGACGGCGCCGGCGGTGTTGAAGTCGTCGTCCATGGCGGCGTGGAAGCGCGCGCGCGCTGCCTCTGCCGCCGCGGCGAGGCGGGCGCCGGCCGGCGTCGACACGGCCGGCCCGTCGCCCAGGCGGGTGAGCTGTTCGTCGATCGACCGGCAGGCGTTGACGAGCCGCTCGTAGGCGCGGCTGGCGTCGGTCAGGCGCTCGCGCGAGAACTCGCTCTGCGAGCGGAAGTGGGTGGAGAGCAGGTAGAAGCGAACGACCTCGCCGGGGAACTCGCGCAGCACGTCCTCCATGGAGAAGAAGTGCCCCGTCGATTTGGACATCTTCTGCCCGCGCAGGTTCAACAAGCCGTTGTGCAGCCAGAAGCGGACGAAGGGCCGCCCGGTCGCGCACTCCGACTGCGCGATCTCGTTCTCGTGGTGGGGAAAGATCAGGTCCTCGCCGCCGCCGTGGAAGTCGAGGGTCTCGCCGAGGTACTTCATCGCCATGGCCGAGCACTCGATGTGCCAGCCGGGCCGGCCCCGTCCCCACGGGCTCTCCCACCCCGGCTCGGGCGGCTGCGAGCCCTTCCACAGTGCGAAGTCGAGCGGATCCTCCTTCTCCGCGCCCACCTCGATGCGCGCGCCGCTCATCAGGTCGTCGACGTTGCGCCGCGAGAGCTTGCCGTAGTCCGCCATCGAACGCACGCGGAAGTACACGTCGCCGCCGGCGGCGTAGGCGTGTCCGCCCGCCTCGAGCTTCGCGATCAACGCGAGGATGTCGTCGATGTGCTCCGTGGCGCAGGGGTAGACGGTGGCGGGCCGGACGTTCAGCGCCTCGGCGGCGCCGAAGTACGCGTCGATGTTGCGCTGGGCGACGACGCGGCAGTCGAGCCCCTCTTCGGTCGCCTTGGCGATGATCTTGTCGTCGATGTCGGTGAAGTTCTGTATGAACGTGACCTCGTAGCCCACGTGCTCGAGGTAGCGGCGGATCACGTCGCTGGAGACAAAGGCGAGCATGTGCCCCATGTGCGGTCGGTCCTGCACGGTCATGCCGCACACGTACATGCCCACCTTCCCCGCCACCAGCGGCTCGAAGGGGACCTTCTTCTGACGGATCTCGTCGTAAACAGTGAGCGGCACGGCGCACCCCGGGCTAGAAACTCGAAAACCCCGCGAGCGGGGCCCTCATTATACCGCCGCGGCGATCGGGTGTCATGTCCTCATCGCGCGAGCGAGCGCTTGACGATCCGGTCCACCAGCTCGGCGTACGAGATGCCCGCCGCCGCGCAGGCCTTGGGCACCAGGCTCGCCGCCGTCATCCCGGGCAGCGTGTTGGCCTCGAGCAGGAAGTGGCGGCCTTGCTCGTCGAGGCGAAGGTCGATGCGCGCGTACACGGCGAGCCCCAGCGCCTCGAAGGTGGCCCGGGCCGAGTGCGCGATGGCCGCCGCCACCGCGGGCTCGAGGGGCGCGGGCACGAGGTACTCCGAGCCGCCCTTCTGGTACTTGTGGAAGTAGTCGTAGAGGCCCGACTTGGGCCGGATCTCCATAAGGGGCAGGTCGGGCGCGCCCTCCAGGCAGGCCTGCGTGATCTCGCGCCCGGCGATGTACTCTTCGACGAGGATCGCGCGATCCACCTCGAACGCCTTGGCCGCCGCCGCGTCGAGCGCGCCGAAGTCCTCGACCACCGATAGCCCAACGCTCGAGCCCTGCGCGTTGGGCTTGACCACGACCGGCAGCCGCAGCGTCTCGCGCACGGTCTGCTCCAGCGTGCCCGACGAGAGGGCCGAGCGCTCGAAGCGCTCGCCCCGCGCCACCGGCACACCGGCCGCCGCGGCGATCCGCTTGCTCAGCGACTTGTCCATGGCCACCCCGCTGGCCAGCGCCCCGCTGCCCGTGAACGGAATCCCCAGGTATTCCATCACCGCCTGCAGCGTCCCGTCCTCGCCCGCGCCGCCGTGGAGGGCGTTGAAGACGACGTCCACCCCGTAGGCCCGCGAGCCCGTGAGCACGCGCGCGAACTCGGCGCGCGCGGCGAAGGGCTCGTCGTCGAGCTCGGGCGGCTCGGCGTCGATAGCGGCGCCGCGAAAGACCTCGGTGCCATCCTCGCCCGGCGCCACCTCGGGGCGCGCGGGGTCGGCGATCAGCACGCGGTAGCCCGACTCGCGCAGCGCCTCGGCGATGCCGCGCGCGCTGTCCAGCGAGACGTCGCGCTCCGGCGAGTCACCGCCGGCAAGCACGAGCACGGTTGTCGATTGCGCGGACACGTCTGTCGACCTCGCCGGAGAGTGTATCCCCGCGGTGGTGGCCCGTCACGCCTTGTTTGGGAGTGTCGGCGGGGCCACCGCCATGGGTGGCCCCGCCGCTAGGGACTAGGGGATGGGGTTCCCCGGGGTGACGTTGAAGGCGATGCCGGCGCTGTTGGCCGGCGTCACCTTGAGGGTGCCGTTGAGGTACGATCCCGTGATGGTCCACTGCCACTCGCCGCTCTGGTGCCCGTTGACCAGCACCACGGTCCACACGTAGTACGTGTTGAAGCTCGGGTCGGTGAAGTACGTCCGTTTGAACCAGTTGTAATAGAGCTGGCAGAAGACGTTGTCGAGGTCCCAGATGCCGATGCCGATGTAGACGGCGTAACTGTCTCCGACGTTGATGTCGAACGTGGCGTAGTACCCACGATCGATCGCTTCTCCAGGCAGATTGAGGCACCGTGCTGGATCATTGGTCAGCAGATCGTTGCGCGTGTACACACCCGCCTCGGTCGAAGCCACCTTGAACTGGACGACCTGCTGCAGGTTGAGCCCCGAGTTCATGCTGTTGACGAGTTTCACGCGGCGCACCGCGGGCGCGCTGCAGGTGACGTTGAACGTCGTCTGCGACATCGAGCCGGCGACCACGTTTACGCTGCGCGGGTTCGATCCGCCGACGACGCAGTTCGAAGCCACGCCTTGGAGCCTAACGGTGTGCGCTCCGGGTGCGAGATCGGGGACCACGACGTAGCCGTTCGTGTTGACGGCTTCCAACCGGTCGAAACCGCCCCCAATGCTCACCGCGGCCACGTAGCCGTCGGGGTCGAGGTTCTGCCCGCCGGTGACCACGTTCACCCTGATCGATCCCGTCGTGGGCGCGCTGCAGGTCACGTTAAACGTCGTCTGCGCCGTCGTGCCCGCGACCACGTTCACGCTGCGCGGATTCGATCCGCCCACGACGCAGTTCGCCGCGACGTCCTGGAGCGTGACGGTGTGCGATCCGACGGCCAGATTGGAGAACACGACGTAGCCGTTCGTGTTGACGTTCGTCGTCTGGGCGCCGCCCGGATCGGTCACCCTGACCACGTATCCGGTGGGGTCCAGGTTCTGTCCGCCCGTGGACACGTTCACTCGGATCGATCCCATCGTAGGCGGCGCGCTGGTGACGGTGAACGTCACCGCGATGGTCCGCGGGCTGTTGCCCGCCACCGGCGAAGACACCGAGACGGTGGCGTTGTAGGTGCCCGCGGCCAGGCTGCCGGTGGTCGCGTTCAGCGTGAGCGTCGAGGGCGCGCTCGTCGAACTGAGCGACCGCGAGAGCCAGCCCGTGGGCTGTCCGCCCTGGTAGGTGATGTTGGCGGCCAGACCGGTGAGGCTTCCCCCGGCGCCATTAGTAATACTCACTGTCTCGCTCGCTGGATTCGCTCCGCCCGCGGTGGCGCTGAAGCTAACCGCCGTGCGCGACAGCGCGATCTGCGGCGTGCCGCCCGTTCCCGTGAGCGTGCAGGTCACCTGGATCGTTCGCGGCGAGTTGGACGCACCGCTCGCCGACACCGATATGCTGGCCGTGTGCGAGCCCACGGCCATGGCGGTGGTCGTCATGCTGAGCGTGATGGTGGCGGGCGCGGTGGTCTTGTTGAGCGACGCCTGCAGCCACGCGGGCCCCGAGGGCGCACTCTGGGCGCTGTACGTCACGTTCACCGCCAGCCCCGATAGCGTCCCCCCGCCGCCGTTCGTCACCTGCACGATCTGCGCGGCGGGAAGGGCGCCGTTCTCGGTGGCGTTGAAACCCACCGAGCTCGTGGACAGGGAGATTGACGGGTTCTTCGGCGGCGGCGGCGGCGCGGTCGGTTCGTCCTTGCA
>JAOTVO010000239.1 GCA_029863355.1 Candidatus Krumholzibacteriia bacterium | reverse complement strand
GAAAAGGCCGTCGGGAAGCGCCATTCCCACGTGGGTGATGGCCTCCTTGCCGAAGAACAGCAGGTCGCCGGTGTCGATGGCGTCCAGCCCCCCCGTCTCGAGGCGGCCGAACCGGGCCTGCTGGTCCGAGTCCCGCGGCAGGAGCACGCCGTGCAGGCGGAAAATCCGCTGGATCAGCCCGGAGCAGTCGAACCCATTTGGCGTCGTGCCGCCCCAGATGTAGGGCACGCCGAGGAAGCGCAGCCCCGTGGCGGCGAGCCCCTCGCGGCGGGGCGCGCGGCGCCTGGGCACCGGCTCCAGCGCCCGGCTGCGCACGAAACCGGTCTTGCCGTCGGGAAGTGCGACCGCCCGCCACCCGCGCTTGCCACAACTCGTTGCCACTAAACGCGTTCCGATGACAAGCTCGGTCACCCGCAGCGCCTCCGGGTCCGGCGCCTCGAGCGCCGCCGCGTGGTTGATCGCCACGCGCTGCCGGCTGCGCGCGAAGAAGGCCCGCAGGTCCTCCGCCGAACGCGGCGCCAAGTGCCAGGTGCGGATCCACCCGACGTAGCCGTCGTCGAGGCGGGCCAGCACCCATTCTCCGCCGTCCTTGAGCGGGGTGACGGCGTCTCCGTAGACGATCTGACTGAGCAGCTCGGAGGCGTGGGCGGGCTCGCGGCGCACGTCGGCCACGCTGCTCGCCGCCACCATGACCGCCGGAAGTCCGGCGTCGGCGGCCGGGAGTGCGACAAAGGCGACCTCGGGGTCGCCCGGCGCCGCCCGGTAGGCCCGCCGCGCCGCCTCGAGAACCTCGGCGTCGCTGCATTCGACGCGCAGGCGGCGCGCCCCCGGGGGCTCCGCCGCCACCGCTCGGTAGCACTGCCGCCAATCGAGCCCGCGGGCCTGCGAGGCTTCGTCGAGGAGTGCGTTCAGGCGCTGCACCGGCAAGCTGCTACCTCCCCCCTCTCAGCTTGGGGTCGAGCACGTCGCGCAGCGCGTCCCCGAGCAGGTTGAAGCCGAGGACGGTCAGGGTGATGATCACGCCGGGCGCCAGCGAGAGCCACGGTGCCACGCGCAGATAGTCCAGACCCGCGCTGATCATCGAGCCCCAGCTGGCCGCCGGGGGCTGCGCGCCCAGCCCGAGGAAGGAGAGCGACGATTCCGCCATGATCGCCGTACCCAACCCCATCGAGAAGATCACGAGCAGCTGCGTCATCACGTTAGGCAAGAGGTGCCGGCCGATCACCGTGCGGTGCGGGGCGCCCAGCGAGCGCGCCGCCAGCACGAACTCGCGTTCCTTGAGCGAGAGCACCTGCGCGCGCACCAGGCGCGCCACGCCCGCCCAGCCCACCACTCCCAGCGCGATGAAGAGCGCGGCGCGACTGGGGCCGACGGCGGCGATGACCGCGATCAGGAGCAGGAGGGCCGGATAGGCGAGCGTGACGTCGGCCAGCCGCATCACCGCGGTGTCCAGGCGGCCGCCGAAATAGCCCGCGGCGAGCCCCAGGAAAGCGCCGATGGCAAGGGCGATCAGCCGCGCCAGGACGCTGACCTCGAGAGAGAAGCGCGCCCCGTAGAGTGCGCGGCTCGCCACGTCGCGCCCGAAGGCGTCGGTGCCCAGCGGGTGGGCGGCGCTGGGCGGCGAGAGCGCGTTGTCCATGCGGATCTCGTAGGGATCGTGGGGGGCCACCAGCGGCGCCAGCGCCGCGCCGCCCACGGCCAGCACCACGAGCGCCGCCCCCACCGCACCGCTGCGGTGCGCGCCGAGGCGCCGCAGCCATCTGCTCGCGGGACGCGCCACGTCAGCCTCCGGCGCGCGTGCCCAGGCGCACGCGCGGGTCGACCCGGGCGTAGACCAGGTCGACGACGAGGTTTACGACCATGAACGCCACCGCCATGAAGAGCACCGCTCCCTGGATGGCGGGCAGATCGCGCTTGAGGATGGCGTCGAGCGTGAAGCGCCCAAGCCCCGGCCAGGCGAAGATCGACTCGGTGAGCACCGCGCCGCTCAGGTAGCTCCCGAAGTCGGCGCCCACCACGGTGATCACGGGCAGGAGCGCATTGCGCAGCGCGTGGCGCAGGATGAGGCGGTGCTCGGGCACCCCCTTGGCGCGGGCGGCGCGGATGTACATCTCGCCGATCTCGTCGAGGACGGTGGAGCGCGTGATGCGCGCCACGTAGGCCGCCGACGCCATCGCCAGCGTGACCGCGGGCATCACCAGGTACGCCAGCCGGCCGCCGCCGAAGCCGGAAGCGGGCAGGACGCCGAGCTGCATGGCGAAGACGTAGATGAGGATCACGCCCAGCCAGAACACCGGCATCGACACGCCGACGACCGTCCCGCCGATGAGCATGAAATCGAGCGGCGTGCGCCACTTCCACGCCGCCACCACCCCCGCGCCCACGCCGATCACCACGGAGAGAAGCATGGCCGCGCAGGCGAGACGGAACGTGTAGGGAAAACGGTCGCGGATGGATTCCCAGACGGGCACGCCGGTGACGTAAGAAGTACCCAGGTCGAGGCGCGCGAGGTCGCCGACGAACTTGGCATAGCGGACGGCGAGGGGATCGTCCAGGTGCATCTCCGCGCGCAGGCGCGCGATCGTCTCCGCGTCATAGCGCTCGCCCACCATGCTCAAGACCGGGTCGCCGGGCAGCACGTACAGCAGAAAGAACGTCACCGTGGCCACGCCCAGCAACATGGGCACGAACCACAAGAGGCGCCTGACGGTGTAAGCGAGCATCGCGGGCTAGCATAAGCCGGGGGTGGCGGGGGCATCAACAGGTAGTCAGCGCTAGCGCGTCTTCGTGACGCCCGCGTAGTCCGCGCCCAGGTAGAGCGTGGGCAGGCGGTAGCCCTGTACGCGAGGCGAGACGAGCTGGAAGGTCTTGGGGAAGTAGAGGAAGATCCAGGGCGCCTCTTCGTGCACGCGCGCGTCGATGCGGGCGTAGAGGGCGTGGCAGGCGTCGTCGTCGAGCGTGCCGCTCGCCGCGTCGATGAGGGAGTCCACCGTCGCGTCCGCGAAGAACGAGCGGTTGCCGCCGCCGCCCGCGTTGCGCGAGTGGAACAGCGGGTAGAGGAAGTTCTCGGCGTCGGGGTAGTCGGCGAACCAGTCCAGGTAGAAGGCGTCGACGCGGCCGGCGGACACGGCCTCCTTGAAAGCACTCCACTCGCGCCGCACCAGGCGTGCGTCCACACCCACGGCGCGCAGGTAGCCCTGCACGGCCTCGAGCACGCGGTTGCCCTCCGGGCTCTCGCGCTGCCAGATCTCCACGGCGAAGCCCTCGGGGTACCCGGCCTCGGCGAGCAGGCGGCGGGCGCGCTCCGGATCGTACGGATAGGGCGCGCGCGCCTCGTAGCCGGGGAGCCCCGGCGGGACGGCGCCGGCGGCTCGCACGGCCTCCCCCCCGGCGAGCACGGCGATCAGCGCGTCGACGTCGACGGCCATGTTGAGCGCGCGGCGTACGCGCCGGTCGGCCAGGCGCGGCTCGCGGTTGTTGAGGCCGATGTAGTACACGCGCAGCTCGGCTCGGCTCTGGATCATGTCCGCGCGCCGCGGGTCGTCGAGGAAGCGGCGCATCTCGGCGTTGGGGATTTCGAGAACATCGAGCGCGCCCGACTCGAACTCGGCGACGCGCGTGAACGCCTCGGGGATGATGCGCAGGCGGATGCCGTCCAGACCGCGCGCGGCGCGGTGGTGGTACGGGTTGGGCGCGAGCAACAGGTAGTCGGCCCGCTCCCACGCCTCTAGCCGCCACGGGCCCGACCCCACCGGCAGCCCGTCGAACGTCGCCGCCGGGTCGTCCCCGATGGCGTCGCGCGGCACCACCATGGCCGCGGGGAGGGCCAGCATGCCGAGGAAGGGCTTGAAGGGCGCGTCGAGCTCGAGGACGAGCGTGGAGTCGTCCGCCGCGCGCAGTCCCTCGACCTCCGGCGCCTCGCCGCGGCCGAAGGCGCCGGCCCCGCGGATGCGGTCCAGGACCCAAGGGCGAGGCGACGCGCTGCGCGGCGAGAGCACCCGCGCGAAGCTGTACACGACGTCGGCGGCGCTCACCCGGCGTCCACCGGCGAAGCGCGCGCGCGCGTCGAGGTGGAAGGTGTAGCGCGTCCCCGCCGCGTCGATCTCCCAGGTCCGCGCGAGGTCGGGCTGCAGGCGCCCGTCCGGGCCGTAGCGCACCAGCCCCTGAAAGAGCAGCGCGCAGATCTCACCCTCGGCGACGTCGACGGCGAGCGCCGGGTCGAGCCGGTTCGGCGCCGTCTTGAGCGCCAGCTCGAGCACGCGCTCGCCCGCGCCTTCGCGCGCGCACCCGCCGCCGAGCGCGGCGGCGAGCAGCGCGGCGGCCACCGCAAGTCTGCGCCCCGACGCCGTCAATAGAGGTCCCCTTGAACGAGGCGATAGTCCCCCACCCCGAACATGTCGTAGAAGACGAAGGTGAGGTCGAGGCCGTAGTAGCGCCAG
>JAOTVO010000238.1 GCA_029863355.1 Candidatus Krumholzibacteriia bacterium | reverse complement strand
CTCGCGCTGGCCAGCCACTACATCACGCACGTGCGCTGACGAGCAGTGGGACATGCTCCAGAAGGACCAGGGTGTAGTGCTCGGCGTCTCCCGCAGCGGGGAGACGAGCCTGCTGGTGACGTTCCTGGGCGGGTGCTCGGGCAAGATCCTGCTCGTGGCCAAGGGGGCACTGTCGCCGCGCCACCCCACGCACGGCCTCCTCGAACCGGGCAACCACGTCGAAGTCGTCTACTACTATAAGGAGGGCCGCTCGGCGCACTATCTGCGCGAGGCGTCCCGGCTGTCGGCGCCGGGCGCCGGCCGTGATTCGCTCGAGCACATGGCGGTGCGCCTGGCCGCGGTCGAGCTGCTCGACCTCGTCTGCTACGCGGGCGGGCCCGACGAGGACATAGTTGCCGTCGCCGTCGACTTTCTCACCTGCTCGGCCGGCGATCCCGTGGTGGCATTCCTCGCCTTCGAGGCCAAGCTGCTCGTCGCGCTCGGCGCCGCCCCGGAAGTCACCGCGTGCGCGTGCTGCGCCGCCGCGCCGGATGCCGGGGCCTACGACGCCCGCGAGGGCGCGAGCTACTGCGCCGAGCACGCGGGCGGCATAGAGGACGCGCTCGAGCTGAGCGCGGAGGCGGCGGCACTGCTGCGCGCTGCGCTCGCCCGACCGATCGCGGAGACGGCGGCGGGCGCGGCTACGCGCGCGGCCAGAAAACAAGTGGGCAAGATACTGCACTGGACGTATACTCTGCACGTTCAGGGTTACCGTTTACCGCGATCACTCGATTTGCTTCGCTCCCGTAACTAGATCTGCGCGGTTCACGCGGCCTCCGTCGCGCGCGACGGAAGGCGCACGGAGGAGTGTGGTAGCTTGGCCGCAGCGACGGTGCGCAAACGCAAGCCGACGTACCAGGAGATCATCGCCCGCATGCAGGAGTTCTGGATGCACCGCGGGTGCGTGGTGGTGCAGCCGTACAACTCCGAGGTCGGCGCCGGCACCCTCAACCCGGCCACGTTCCTGCGCGTGCTGGGTCCCGAGCCCTGGCGGGTTGCGTACGTGGAGCCGTCCAAGCGCCCCAAGGACGGTCGCTACGGCGAGAATCCCAACCGGGTGCAGCAGTTCCTGCAGTACCAGGTCATCCTGAAACCGCCTCCCGAAGACGTCCTGGGGCTCTACATGGACAGCCTCCGCCATATCGGCATCGACCCCCGCCGCCACGACATCCGGCTGGTGGAAGACGACTGGGAGGCGCCCACGCTGGGCGCGTCGGGGCTGGGTTGGGAGGTGTGGCTGGACGGCATGGAGGTCACCCAATTCACGTACTTCCAGCTGGCCGGCTCGTTGGAGCTGGAGCCCGTCTCGGCCGAGATCACCTACGGCCTGTTGCGCCTGTGCATGTACCTGCAGCAGGTCGACGACGTGATGGACATCGATTGGGGTGGAGGGGTGACGTGGGGCGAGGTCAACGGCCTAGCCGAGCGGGAGTTCTCCGCCTTCCACTTCGAGGCGGCCAACACCGAGCTGTACTTCTCGATTTTCCAGTCCTTCGAGCGCGAGGCGCACGCGATGCTGGAAGCGGAGCTGGAGCTGCCCGCGTACGATTACGTGATCAAGCTCTCGCACGTGTTCAACATCCTGGACGCGCGCGGTGCGATCAGCGTGACGGAGCGTACCGGCTACATAGCGCGCATCCGCGCGCTGGCGCGCCGCGTGGCGCTGGCTTACATCGGGCGGCGCAAGGCCATGGGCTTCCCGCTCGTGCGCGGAGGAAACGGGTGAGCGACTTCCTCCTGGAGATCGGGGTCGAGAACCTGCCCGCCTCCTACGTGCGCTCCGCCTTCGAACAGCTGCGCGCCGACGCGGCGGCCCTGCTCGATGCCCAGCGCCTCGACCACGGCGGCATCTACACCACGGGCGCGCCGCGCCGGCTGGTGCTGGTCGTGAGCGCGCTCTCCGCACGCCAGCGCGCGTCGGAAGAAGTGGTGACTGGTCCACCGGCCGCGCGCGCGTTCGACGACGCGGGGGAGCCCACGGCCGCGGCGCAGGGCTTCGCGCGCGCGCAGGGGGTGTCGGTGGCTGCGCTGGAGAGAATCGACACGCCGAAGGGGGTGTGCGTCGGTGTGCGCCGAAAGCTGCCCCGGCGCCCGGCGGCGGCGATACTGCGCGAGCACCTGCCCGGCCTCGTCGCCGGCCTGCGCTTCCCCAAGACGATGAAGTGGGAGCCGAGTGGTGCGCGCTTCGCGCGGCCGGTTCGCTGGATGGTCGCGATGGTCGGCGCGCGCGTGGTGCGCTTCACCTTCGCCGGTGTGACCAGCGGCAACCGGACGTACCGCCGGCCGTGGATGGCGGGGGAGGGTGCGGTCCTGCGCAGCAGCGCGGCCTACGAGACCACCATGCGCAAGCTGGGCATCCTCGTCGATCACCAGACGCGACGCGCGCGCATCGAGCAGCTGGCTCGGACCGCCGCCTCGCGCCGCGGGTGGTCGGTCGTCGAGGACGAGGCGCTCTTGGAAGAGCTCACCTTCATGCTGGAAGACCCCCGTCCCCTCGTGGGTGCCTTTCCCGAGAGCTACCTGGCGCTGCCACCGGAAGTGGTGACGACGGCCATGCGTTCCCACCAGCGCTATCTCGCGTTGCGCGACCGGCGCAAACGGCTGGTGGCCCGCTTCATTACCTTCACCGACGGCGCGGTGACGGCGAGCGCCGATGTGCGCCGGGGCAACGAGCGCGTGCTGCGCGCGCGCCTCGAGGATGCGTCGTTCTACTGGCGCGAGGACCTCAAGCGCGGCGTCGATGGGCTCTCCGAAGAGCTCGACCGGATCGTCTTCGTCGAGGGACTGGGGACCATCGGGCAGAAGTGGCGGCGCACCGAGGCGCTCGCGCTAGCGGCCAACGCGATGCTCTCGTCGCCGGTCGACGCCGCCCTGGTCAAGCGCGCGGTCAAGCTGGCCAAGGCCGATCTCGCCAGCGAGATGATCAAGGACGGCAAGGAGTTCACGCTGCTCCAGGGGGTGATCGGCAGCCATTACGCGCGCGAGGCGGGAGAAGACGCCGCGGTCGTGGCGGCGATTCGCGAGCACCACCAGCCTCGCGGGCCCGCCGACCCCGTGCCGCGCGCGCCGCTCTCCGTGGTGCTGGGGGTGGCCGATCGCACCGACACCATCGCGGGCTGCTTCATCGCCGACATCAAGCCGTCGGGCTCTCAGGACCCGTACGGCTTGCGTCGTGCGGGCAACGCCATCGTGCGCCTGGTCGAACCGGAGCCCGGAGTGGCGCTCGACGCGCTGGCGGACGCCGCGCTCCAGGGCTACGCGCGGGCGGGCCTGGCCGACGAGGCGCGGGTACTGGCCGTCCGGGGGGAGCTGGTGGACTTCCTGCAGGCTCGCGTCGACGCGTTCCTCAAGGAGCGCAGCGTCCCCTACGACGTAGCCGCCGCAGTGACCCCGCCGTGGTGGCGCCAGCCGGGCCTGGCCCTGGCGTGGGCCCGGGAGATCGCCCGTATGCGGGGGAACCCCTCGTTCGAGCGCCTGATCACGGGCGTCAAGCGCGTGGGGAACATCCTGGCGCCGTCGGAGCGTCGGGTCGGGGTGGCGTGGGACCGGATCGAGGCTGCGCTCTCCGGCGGAGAGCTGGCGCCCGGGGTGGCCTTCGACCCCGGTCGCTTCGAGGAGCCCGTCGAAGGCGCGCTGCTGGAGGCGGTCCGGCGCGCCGCGCCCACCGTGCGCCGGGCGGAGGAATCCCGCGCCCACCCGGCCGTCCTGGAGGCCCTGTCGGGGCTGGCCGGGCCCATCGACGCCTATTTCGACGGGGTGCTCGTCAACTGCGAGGATCCGGCGTTGCGGGCCAACCACCACCGGTTCCTCGCCGCGATTCACGCCCTCCTTGCGAGATATGCAGACTTCTCCGAGATCGTGGAGGGCGGCCCCGGCGCCCCCAATCGGAATCCGCGCACCTAGCGGAGACCGGCCTCCGACATCGGCGCTTGACACTGCACCTGGATTTGTGGTAGTCTTCTCCACGGACTAGGGGCAAAGGGTTATCCCCGGCGGACTTATCGCCGGGCCCCTTGCATGACTTCATCCTCTGACGGGCACGCAGTTTGTGCCCGTGGTTCGCCGACCACCGTTGGTGTGTAGCGTTTACCCGACACGTGCGCACCACCGACGGTACGCTTGGGCCTGAACCTGGAACGGACAGAGGAGGTGGAGTGCACTTCGTTTCAGACTGAAAACGTATAACCCCGTGCCTCAGGCCGACCGACCCGTTGTTCGCAACGGGAGTCTAAATTGGGTTTCGTGCGTTTCAGAATTCCTTCTCAGCAACGTTGGGGGAATACGTATGAAGAAGATTCTTTTGACCTCCGTGTGTTTAGCACTGTGCCTGTCGCTGGCGGCTACGCTGGCGATGGCCAAGGAGGTCGACAAGAGCAAGGAGTTACGCTACGAGGTGCAGTTGCCCGGCAACGCAGGCGTATCCCTT
>JAOTVO010000237.1 GCA_029863355.1 Candidatus Krumholzibacteriia bacterium | reverse complement strand
TTCGCCGTCGTGCAGCTTGAAGGCGTGGGACTTCCCTTCCCACCCGATCTCCACCTCGAGCATCTATTCACCTCGTCGAAATCCGGACTCGCCTGTCGACTCGCCGGCTAAAACGGCCCGCACCATGTTACGCGCGCGCGGAGCGAGATACAACCGCCTTTCCCCTGGCGGCGCCGGCCGTTGCGACCTATACTGCCACCACGCGCGTCAGCGCATTTCGCCGGCGCCGTGGCCCCGACCATCCATGGAAAAACGCATCGCACACTACGAGATCGCCGAGCGCATCGGCGCCGGCGGCATGGGCGAGGTGTTTCGCGCGCGCGACACCACGCTCGGTCGCGACGTCGCGCTCAAGGTGTTACCGCAGGCGTTCGCGGCCGACCCCGAGCGCCTGGGACGATTCAAGCGTGAGGCCAAGCTCCTCGCCTCGCTCAACCATCCCAATATCGCCACGCTGCACGGTCTGGAGGAAAGCGCCGGCCACCACTTCCTGGTGATGGAGCTGGTCGAGGGCGAGGATCTCGCCCAGCGGCTCGCGCGCGGCGCGTTGCCGCTGCGCGAAGCGCTCAAGATCGCGCGCGACGTGGCCGACGCGCTGCAGGCGGCGCACGCGCAGGGCGTGGTGCACCGCGACCTCAAGCCGGCCAACGTGCGCGTCACCCCGGAGGGCAAGGTCAAGGTGCTCGATTTCGGGCTGGCCAAGGCGATGGAGGCGGACCCGTCGCGGCCGGATCTGTCGCAGTCGCCCACCATTGCCACCGCGGTGGGGACCATGGGCGGCATGATCCTCGGGACCGCGGCCTACATGAGCCCCGAGCAGGCGCGCGGCAAGCCGGTGGACAGGCTCACCGACGTCTGGGCGCTGGGCTGCCTTCTCTTCGAGCTGCTCACCGGCGCGCAGGCCTTCCCCGGCGAGACGGTGAGCGACACCATCGCGCGCATTCTCGAGCGCGAACCGGAATGGGGCTCGCTCCCCGCCGACACGCCGCCGGGCGTGCAGCGCCTGCTGCGCCGCTGCCTGCAGAAGGACAAGTCCATTCGCCTGCAGGACGCGGGTGAGGTGCGCGTGGAGATCGACGCCGTGCTGAGCGGGACGAGTGAGGTCTGGATGCCGGCGCCCGCGGCCCGGGCCGGAAGCGTTCGCGCGCGGCGTTTGTGGATGGTGGCAACGGTGATCCTCGCCGCTGCGACCGCGGCTTTCGCGATCGCCTACTTTGGCGCCGCCGGTCGAACGCCGCCGCTGGTGCGCTCGTCCATCCTGCCCCCCGACGGCTCCCGGTTCCTCACCATGGGCGACTTCGCCGGGCCCGTCGCCATCTCGCCGGACGGCTCGCAGCTGACCTTCGCGGCCAACAACGCCGAGGGCAAGCGCGTCCTGTGGCTGCGCGAGATCGGTTCCCTCCACGCGCGCGCGCTACCGGGAACCGAGGAGGCTACCTTCCCCTTCTGGTCGCCGGACGGGCGCTCGATAGGCTACTTCACCGATACCCGTCTCATGCGCGTGGAGACCGCGGGCGGCCTGCCCGTGTCGATCTGCGACGCCCCCAACGGCCGCGGCGGCACCTGGAACCGGGACGGCGTGATCCTCTTGTCGCCCGACTTCTACGCGCCCATCCACCGCGTACCGGCCTCCGGCGGCGTGCCCGTCCCCGTCACGACCATCGACGAGGCCATTCACAGCACGCACCGCTGGCCGGAGTTCATGCCCGACGGAGCGCACTTCGTCTACCTCGCCGCGCACCACGACGCGAGCAAGTCGGCGGAATACGCCCTCTACTTCGCGTCGCTCGACGGGGCCGAGAACCGGCGCCTGTTCCCCACACGGGCGGGCGCCGTCTACGCTTCGGGGCGCCTGCTCTACCTGCGCGAGAGTACGCTGATGGCCGAGCGTTTCGACGGTACCCACGGCGTTCTCGAGGGGGATCCTGTCGCGCTGACGGACAACGTGCAGTATGACCCGACCACCTGGCGGGCGGCACTCTCCGCTTCGGCTAACGGTGTTCTCGCCTACCACGTCGGCGAGGGCTCGCCGGGCCGCACGCGACTGGTCGTCATCGACCGCACCGGCAAGGAGCTGCAGTCGATCGAGGCTGTCGAGGGTTTCTACTCCATCTCGCTCTCCCCAAACGGCAAGCGCGTGGCCTACACCAGCCAGCCCCGCGAGGTAGCCGGCTCCGACCTCGACGTCTGGATCTGCGAACTCGACACCGACGTGCGCACGCGCCTGACCTTCCAAACGGGCGCCGACATCACGCCCATATGGTCACCCGACGGGAACCGTGTCGCCTATGCCACGCTCTTCCCCGGCGACGGCACGCGAATGAACGAACTCTCTTGGGTCAACGCGAGGGGCGGAGACGACCAGGTTCTGTTCTCGGCCGAGGACGAAGTGTGGCTGACCGACTGGACGGCCGACGGCAGGTATCTGATCTTCTGTCGGGGAAACTTCGCGGGCAACAACAGCACCATCTGGGCGCTCGACCTGGAGGGCAGACGCCCCTTCGCCGTGACCGCTCCGGCCGATTCATTCGCCAACGGCGGCGCCGTCTCGCCGGATGGGCGCTGGATCGCTTTCCTCTCGTTCTCGACCGGCCGGACGGGACTCTACATCGTCCCGTTCCGGCCGCGGCCGCTCGAAGAGGTGGTCGCGGCGCCGCCGACGCCGAGGTGGCAGGTCACGACCGCGGTGGACGCCGGCATGGTGCCGCTCTGGCATCGCTCCGGTCGCGAGCTCTACTACACCCGCTCCGACGGCACCCTGTACGTGGTCAAGCTGGACGCAAGCGACGTGAGCCTGCGCGTCGGCTCGGTAGAGGTCCTCTGCCACGGGCCCGAGCCTTGGAACCTCGGTGGCATCCCCTACGCCGCCACGGCGGACGCCGACCGCTTCGTCGTGAGCACGTTCAGCAAGACCGCCACCCCCCCCATCGTGCTCGTGCAGAACTGGACGCACGCCCTCGAGCGCTAGCTCCGGTCGGCGACGACGGCGAGCATCTCCTCGACGCCGACGAACTTCTCGCGCGGCTTGCCCAGCGGTTTTCCGCGCGCCACCTCGGCCGCGTCGATGCGCTTCCAGTCGTCGTAGGAGACGGCGCGCACCCCCTTCGACGCGATCCAGGCGCGCACCGCCGCTAGGCCCGGCTCCGCGCACGGAGCGAGCGACCCGACATCGTCGAGCAGACGCGCCGCCGTCTCGAAGCTATCCGGCTTGTTGGTGCCGATGATTCCCGAGGGGCCGCGCTTGATCCAGCCGGCGGCGTAGAGTCCGGGCACCGCTTCTCCGCCGACGCTGATCCGCCCCTCGACGTTGGGAAAGACGCCCTTCTTTTCGTCGAAGGGCACGCCGTCGACGGGCACGCCGCGGTAGCCGACGCTGCGAAAGAGGAGACCACACGGTGTCTCGTACCGCTCGCCCGTCCCCACGGCCTTCTGCTTGCCCGGTGAGCCCTCGAGGCGGTTCTTCTCGAACACCACGGATTCGAGCCTGCCGCTTCCGCGCAGCTCGACCGGGCTGCGGTGGAACGAGACGACGAAGCGTCGCGGCTTGGTGCCCTCGCCGCGCGACGCGTAGGCGCGCAGGACCTCGCAGTTCTTCCGCGCGTCGCGCCACTTGAGCTCCTCGAGCTCGGCGTAACTCGCCGCGTTGTACTCCAGGACCGAGGGGTCCACGACGGGGTCGCAAGCGGCGAGGTCGCCAAACTCCTTGATCTCCGGCGGCGTGAAGGCGGCCTGCACGGGACCGCGCCGGCCGATCATGTGCACCTCGCGGATCTTGCTCTCCGCCAAAACCTCGAGGGCGTGGGCGGCGATGTCGGTGGAGGCGAGCTCGTCGACCGTCTTGCAGAGAATGCGCGCCACGTCGATGGCGACGTTGCCCTGGCCGATGACGACGGCGACGTCGTGGGACAGGTCGAAGACGCGGTCGCGGTAGTCGGGGTGGCCGTTGTACCAGGCGACGAACTCGGTCGCCGTGTAGCTCCCCGGGAGATCCTCGCCGGGCACGCCCAGGGCGCGGTCGGTCTGCGCGCCGCACGCGAACAGGACGGCGTCATAGAACCGGCGCATGTCGGCCACGGCCACGTCGCGGCCGACGGTCACGTTTCCCAAGAAAGCGAAACGCGGGTGCGCCGCGGTCTTCTCGTAGCGAGCGATGATGTTCTTGATCTTCGCGTGGTCGGGAGCGACGCCGTAGCGCACGAGCCCGAAGGGCGCCGGCAGGCTGTCGAATACGTCGACCGCGACCACGACCGGCGCGCCCAGCAGGGCCTCGGCGGCGTAGAAGCCGCTGGGGCCGCTGCCCACCACGGCGACGCGCAGGGGACGCGCGTCGCTTCCCAGAGATGTGGACATGATGACTCTCCGTCTATAAGTGGATGATTCTGGTGCGGACTGATCGGTGTGAGCCGACCTCTCTTTGCCAGCTTGCCCCATCCATTGGTCGACGTCAAGTCATCGGCGTTTTCGCTACCGGGCCGACGCGAAGTTGCGCAGGTAGCTG
>JAOTVO010000236.1 GCA_029863355.1 Candidatus Krumholzibacteriia bacterium | reverse complement strand
GCGCCTGGGTGGTGTGGCTGATTGCGCGTAAGCGCGTGGGCTTCATGGTGGACGCGGCCATCGTCGGCTTCGCCGTGGGCGCGGGTTTTGCCATCGTCGAGAACACCTGGTACATCGGCAGTCTGGAGACGAACAACATCGTGGTATGGGCGGTACGGGGCTTCGGCACGGCGGTCATGCACGGCGGTACCGCCGCTGTGTTCGCCATCATCTCCAAGAACCTGCACGACCGCTCCTACGACCACAACTACGCCGCTTATCTGCCCGGCTGGCTGGTGGCGGCCGCGATCCACTCCGTCTACAACCACTTCCTCCTCTCGCCCGTGCTCTCCACGGTCGTCCTCTACGTGACGCTCCCCGTGATCATCATCGGCGTGTTCTACCGCAGCGAGCGCGGCACGCGCGAATGGCTGGGGACGCAGCTCGACGTGGACGCGGAGCTGCTGGAGATGATTCACACCGGACGTATCGGTGAGACGCGCGTGGGCCGCTACTTCCGGACGGTGAGCGAGCAGTTCCCGCCGGAGATGGTGGTGGACATGGTCTGCTACCTGCGCCTGCACGTCGAGCTGGCGGTGAGCGCGAAGGGGATCCTCATGATGCGCGAGGCCGGCTTCCAGCCCAAGCCCCCGCCCGGCACCGAAGAACGGCTGCGCGAGCTGGATCATCTCGAGCGCACGATCGGGACCACCGGGCGCCTGGCCCTGAAGCCATTCCTCCACGCGAGCAACAAGGACCTCTGGCAGCTTTACATGCTGGGGAAGTGAGGCGACCGCGTCCGGGTGGCGGTTCAGCGCTTCTTCCTGGGCCGGGTCTTGGCCGGTGTCGGGGAGCCCTTGCCCGCGAGCGCGTCAGTGTGACGGGCAAGGACGAATAGCAGCGAGGAGAGGCGGTTGAGATAGCCGAGGATGGCCCGGTTCTGCACCGTGCCGTCGTCGACCAGCCGCGCGACGCGGCGCTCGGCGCGGCGCGTCACGGTGCGCGCCACGTCCAGCCACGCGCCCGCGCTGGAGTCCCCCGGAACCACGAACTCGCGCGGCATCTGCACGCGCTCGCCGAAGCGGTCGGTCTGGGCGGAGAGCCACGTGACGTGCGCGTCTGTGATACCGCGGAAGCGCTCCTGCTCACTCGCCCCCGCCGCCAGCTCGGCCATCATCGCGTAGAGGTCGCGCTGGATGCGAAGCAGCGCCTCGCCGACCTCGGCGTCATCTACCGCCGCCCGCGCCGCTCCGATGAAGCAGCTCGCCTCGTCCACCGCGCCGAACGCCTCGGGCTGGTCGTGGTACTTGGGCACGCGGCCCTGGCCCAGGAGGCCCGTCGAGCCGTCGTCGCCCGCGCCGGTGTACCAGGGAAACTTCTTCTTCATGCCGTCACGCTAGCGATTCCGGGCGTCCCCGTCCACCCTATTTGAGGAGCACGGCCGTCTGGGACTGCACGGCGCCGCCCGCCTCCAGGCGAATGACATAGACGCCCGAGGCGACCGATCGCCCCGCGTCATCGCGACCGTCCCAGCGCGCTTCGTGGTCGCCCGCGTCCAGCGGCGAGTCCAGCAGCACGCGCACTCGGCGTCCCGTCACTTCGTAGACGGCCAGGCGCGCGCGTCCGGGTGCGGGCAGCGTGAAGGGAATCGTGGTCGCGGGGTTGAAGGGGTTGGGATAGTTCGGCCCCAGCGCGGCGGCGGCGCGCGGCGGCGCATCCGTGACTGCGGTCTGCACGGGCACGCTCATGCAGATGTCGAAGGGCGGCAGTCCCACGTCGATGGGGCCGGCGACGAGCGTGGCGGTGGCGCCGTCGTAGACGCGCACGCCGGGATTGGTCGGCGTTCGGTCGGCGAGGTAGACCTCGCCGGTGGGCGCAAGCTCGACGTCGTTCAACACATAATCGCTGGGGGCGTAGACGGTGGCGAGCTTGACGCCGGTCTGCGGGTCGAAAATGACGAGGTGGGTGACGAAGCTCGGCGTGACGACGATGGCGAAGCCCAGCGTCGGGGAGACGATCACGGCGTCGAGGACGTCGCCGCCGGCGGCGGTCTCGGAGAAGCCGATGCCGGCGGGCGCGAGCGCGTACGGATCCACGCGCGCCAGGCCGCCGTCCTGGAGGCCGAAGAAGCCGACGCAGGCGACGGTCAGCGCGCCCGAGTAGAGGTCGAGCCAGACCTCGGAGAACGGATTCGGCGCGGGCAGCGTGATGGGCTGCGTGCCGCTCGTCCCGGGATCCGTGTCGAGCAACGTGTCGGTCGTGATATCGATCACGGCGAGGTAGCTCGCGCCCGTGGGCTGGTAGAAGTTGGCGCGGTCCAGCCGCTGGACGCCGACGAACAGGCGGTTGCCGATCCGGCTCATCTGGTCCATCTCGGGAATGCCGTCGGCGTCGGCCAGCGAAGCGAGGTTGATAGATCCGGTCATGGTGCCCGTCGTGGGGTTCATCTTCCACAGCACGGCGCTGTCGTAGCGGGTGACGTACGCCACCGTCGGGGACACGACCACGATGTCGTGCGGATTGGATCCATTGCCCGTGGAGAACTGGCGGACGATGGCGAATCCGTTCTGAGGGTCGAGGATCTGGATGTTGTCCGCCGGCGTGCGGTTGACCACGTAGACCAGGCCCCCGTAGTAGCGCGCCACCGCGTCGCTGTGGACGGAGGCGACGTTCACGTCGACGGCGCGCGTGGCCAGGTCGATCACGGACGCCGACCCCGTGGAGAAGTCGGTGGTGGTGACGACAGCAAACTCGCCGGCGGCGTCCGCGCCGCCGGCTGGGCCGAGACCGAGAGCGAAGGCGAGGCAGATGATCATCGTGATGCGCATGGGTTTCTCCTCGGCTAGCGGCGGAACGCCAGCGTGGTATAGAACGAGCGGCCCGGCAGCGGAAAGCCGCCCACGTCGCTGACCTGGTTGTCGGTCAGATTGCGGCCCTCGGCGGTGAAGGCCAGGCCGGTCACGGGCAGGTCCCAGGCGACGATCGCGCTGTGCAGGTGGCGCGCGGGGACCGCCTGCAGATTGGCGCGGTCGAGGAAGTTCGCCGTGATGGTGTGGTACTCGTAGGTCAGCCGCCACGTGCGCAGCCGCGTGGTGAGCGAGGTCGCGACCTCGTCGCGCGGCCACGTGGGCAGCGCGTTGCCGCGGTAGTAGGGGATGGCGCTGGTGTCCTCGGTGTCCAGCCGGGCCCAGCTCACCGACGCGCGCACGTGTCCCGACACGGTGAAAGCGGCGCTCGCCTCCCACCCACGCACGCGCGCCGCCAGGATGTTGCGCGGCTTGGAGGTGTACTGCGAGTTGGGCCAGAACAGAATGAGGTTCTCCACGTTGCTGTCGTGGTAGCTCGCCTCCACGAAGATGTCCTCGACGGGGCCAGCGCGCGGCGCCGACACTATCACGCCGGCGTCGCGATTGACGCCGACTTCGGGCTCGAGGTCGGCGTTGCCGGTGACCGATCCGGTGTTGCCGAAGAGCTCGAGGAACGTGGGGAGGCGATAGTAGCGCCCGACGTTCCCCTTGAGCGTCAGCCACTGCGTCACGCGGGCGCGCAGCCCCGCGCTGGGCGCGCGTGCCGAGCCGGTGACCTTTCCCGTCGGCGTGGGCGGCAGCCAGGGGAAGCGCGGCGCGTCGTAGAACTCCCCCTCGTGGCGCTCCCAGCGCTGCGTCGCGCTGAGCAGCAGGCGCTCGCCCAGCACGTAGAGCTCGCCGGTGAGCGCCGTCGTCCCCACGCGGCGCCAGCGGTCGGGCCCCTCGCTGCGCGAGGGCAGGGACTGCGACGGGTGGAAGCGCTCAGCGCGCCCCTCGTACACAGCGTCGAACACCACGGGCAGGCGCGGCACCAGCCAGCGCGCGCGCGTGCGGGCCCCGTCGACGTCGATCGTGTTGTCCGTGGCCTGCGGCACGACCCAGGCGTCTCCCAAGGGATCCGAGAACTTCTCGCGCGACCGCGAGGCGAACGCGACGGCGGAAAGCGCGAGCTGATTGAACAGGGGCGCGCCCTCGAAGCGCGCGTAGCCGAGGTGCCGCTCTCGTTCGGCGCGCGCGGCGCGCGACTGGTGGACGCCAATCCCGGGCACGCCCTGCTCGCGGATCGTCCCGTCGTAGGCCAGCGTGGCCGTGCCCGCGGCGCCGACGCGCGCGTCGATGCGGGCCAGCCCGCTCCACTTTTCGAAATCGTTGTTCACGCGCACCGACGTGGAGTCGTCGGTCGCGTTGAACGGCGTGCCGTTGTCGTCGAAGAAGGTAAAATCGCCGAGGCTCCTGACGTGGCTGCCGTGCACGCGCGCCCGTACCGCGCCGCGGGTGACCCGCGCCGTCAAGAGCTGGCGCGAGGTCTCGAAGGAGCCGTAGGACACGCTGGCTTCGACCGGCGCGGGACCGGCGCGCCACGTGGTGGACTCCTCCTCGGTGACCAGATTGATGGCCCCGCCGATCGCCGACGAGCCGAGATAGGGCGGCGCGAAGCCGCGGAACACCTCGACGCGCGTGGCGCCTCCCAGCGGCAGGTCGGCCAGATTGGCC
>JAOTVO010000282.1 GCA_029863355.1 Candidatus Krumholzibacteriia bacterium | reverse complement strand
GTCCGGCATTGCAGGGTATCGCAGGCGGGATCGTTGGGGTTGGGTTGCCCCACGTCGTAGGTGCGTACCGCCCGGTCGCCCGTCCAGCCGCCGATCGCGTGCACAAAGATCGCCGTGGGAAACGACGCCGGCGGCGGCGCTTCCCCCGGGAACGCCTGTGCGGCGACGCCGCTGGCGCACGCCAGGCTCAGCAGCGCCACCGCCGCCGCCCTACCCACGGGCCTTCCGGATCTCCTCGGTGAGCTTCGGCACGACCTCGAACAGATCGCCGACGATGCCGTAGTCCGCCGCCTTGAAGATCGGCGCGTCCTTGTCCTTGTTGATCGCCACGATCACCTTCGACGTCCGCATGCCGGCGAGGTGCTGGATCGCCCCCGAGATGCCGACGGCGACGTAGAGCGTGGGGCTCACGGTCTTGCCGGTCTGACCCACCTGTTCCCCGTGGCCGCGCCAGCCGGCGTCCACCACCGCACGCGACGCCCCCACCGCCGCCTGCCCGCCGAACGCGGCCGCCAGATCCTCGAGCAGTTTGAAGTTCGCGGGCTCCTTCAACCCGCGGCCGCCCGACACGACGATCGGCGCCTCAGCGACGTCGAGCGTCCCCGCCGGCGCCGCCTTGATCTCGCGCACGGTGACCCGGCCCGCCGGCGTACTCGTCGCGACCGCTTCCGCCGTTGCGGCCTTGGGCCGCTCGAGCGGCGTGAACACGTTGGGCCGCAGCGACACCACCGCGGGGGTGGCGGTCACCTTGAGCCGGAGGTTCGCCTTGCCGGCGTAGACCGGGCGGGTGACGACCACCGCCCCGCCCTCCACCGCCACGTCGGTCACGTCGGATGCCAGGGGGACGCCGAGCTTCGCCGCGACGCGCGGTGCCAGGTCCTTGCCGGTCGCCGTGGCGGCGCACACGACGGCGCCATGCCCACCTGCCGTGGCGCGCTCGGCCACGACCGCGGCCATCCCCTCGGGCGCGTAGCGGGCGAATCCGTCGCCGGTGACGGTCACGACGCGATCGGCGCCGAAGCGACCCAACTGGTCGGCGCCGGTCACCGGCCCGGATGCCACGACCAGGGCGTGCACCTCACCGCCCAGGGCGTCGGCCAGCCGGCGGGCGCCGGTCACGACTTCGTGCGATACCTTGCGCAGCGCGCCATCGCGCTGCTCGACCACGGCGAGGACGTGGCTCATAGGACCTTCGCCTCCTCGCGCAGCAGGCGCACCAGCTCGGGCACGGCGGCCGCGCCCTCACCCACGATCTTCCCTTCCTGCCGCTCGGGGGGGAGGGTCATCCCCAGCACCGCGACACCTGCGGCCCCCGCCGCCAACGGCTTGACCTCGAGGGGTTTCTTCTTCGCGGCCATGATGCCTTTGAGGGCGGGGTAACGCGGCTCGTTGAGCCCCTTGTCGGCCGTGACGACGGCGGGCAGCGGGAATTCCACGACCTCGACGCCGCCCTCGACTTCGCGCTCGGCGGTCCCGGTACCCGCAGCGAGCTCGAGCTTCGTGACGGCCGTGACGCACGGCAGGTCGAGCAACTCAGCGAGCATCGGGCCGACCTGATAGCTCTGGTCGTCGATCGCCATCTTGCCGCAGAGGATGAGATCGTAGCCGCCGTCCCTGAGCTCGGCCGCCAGCGCCCGGGCCACCGCGAGGCCGTCCGCGGGGACTGCGTCGGCTTGGAGCAGCACCCCGCGGTCGGCGCCCATCGCGAGGGCGGTGCGGATCGTCTCCTGCGAGGCGGCGGGACCGACGGCGATCACGGTCACCTCGCCCGTCCCCGCCGCCTCCTTGCGCTGCAGCGCTTCTTCGACGGCGAACTCGTCGTAGGGGTTGAGGATGAACTTGACGCCGGCCGCGTCGAGCGACGTGCCGTCGCCCGCGACCTTCACGCGGGCTTCGGAATCGGGAACTCGTTTGATGCAGACCGCAATCTTCATGATCGGGTGTCGTGGTCAGTTGGAGTTCAAAAACAAACCGTGCCCGCCCCATCTGGCAACGGTTTCACGCGCCGAACGCGTTCAGCCCCGTGATTTCCTGCCCCAGAATCAACGAATGCACGTCGTGCGTTCCCTCGTAGGTGTACACCGATTCGAGGTTCGCCAGGTGGCGCATCGCCTGGTACTCGGCGAGGATGCCGTTGGCGCCGAGCAGGCGTCGCGCCTCGCGGGCGCACTCGGTCGCCATGTCCACGTTGTTGCGCTTGGCGAGCGATACCTGCTGCGGCGTCATCGTGCCGTTGTCCTTCAGTCGGCCCAGCTGGACACACAGCAGCTGCGCCTTGGTGATCTCGGTCAGCATCTCGGCGAGGCGCACCTGCTGGATCTGGAACCCGCCGATCGGCTTGCCGAACATCACCCGGTTCTTCGCATACGACACCGCTTCGTCGAAGCACGCCATCGCGGCGCCGATCGCCCCCCAGGCGATGCCATAGCGGGCCTGCGTGAGGCACATCAGCGGCGACTTGAGACCGCCCGAGTTGGGCAGCAGGGCGTCCTTGGGCACGCGGACGTCTTCGAGCACGAGCTCGCTCGTGTCGGACGCGCGCAGCGAGAGCTTGCCCTTCTGGTCCTTGGCGGTGAAGCCCTTGGCATCGGTCGGGACGATGAACCCGCGGATCGAGGCCACGTCGTCGATCGCCCCGGTCTTGGCCCACACGATGGCGACCTGCGCCGTGGACCCGTTGGTGATCCACATCTTGGCGCCGTTGAGCACCCAGCCGTCCTTCGTCTCCTTGGCGACGGTGATCATCCCGCCGGGGTTCGAGCCGTAGTCGGGCTCGGTCAGCCCGAAGCACCCGATCAGCTCGCCCGAGGCGAGGCGGGGCAGATAGGTCTTCTTCTGGTCCTCCGAGCCGAACGCGTAGATCGGATACATGACGAGCGCGCCCTGGACCGAGGCGAACGACCGCACCCCGGAGTCGCCGCGCTCGAGCTCCTGCATGATCAGACCGTAGGCGACGTTGTTGAGACCGGCGCAGCCGTACTCCTCGGGGAGGTTCGCCCCGAAGAACCCCAGCTCGGCCATGCGCGGCACCAACTCCTTGGGGAACTTGCCCGCGAGATAGTGCTCGGCGATGACGGGCATCAGCTCGTCTTCGACCCAGTCCCGGACGGTATCGCGCACCGCGCGCTCTTCTTCCGAGAGGAGGCTGTCGGCGTCGTAGAAGTCGATTCCCTGAAAGCGTGGGGCCATGAATTCCTCGTAAAGGTCCGATCAGTGTGAACGCGGCCCGGAAGCGGGCGTCAGCCGGCGCGCGAGGCGACCAGCCCCTCCCGGCGCACCGTATACGCCCCGCGCGCGAACGCGAAGGTGTCCGACGCGTTGAACCGCCGTCGCCCCGCATCCCAGCGGAAGAACGTCACCTGCACGGCCGCCGGCTCGATCGTGACGAGGTTGAAGCTGGCGGGCCGCTCCCCCCGCACGCGCATCGACAGCGAGCTGCAGGTCGATACGACCACCTTGCCGTGCAGCACCGCCGCGCCTTCCTGATGGTCGTGCCCGCACAGCACGACGTCCGCCCCGCACTCGACGATGCGCCGCTGGGCCTGCCGCCAGCGCGACAGCCCCATGCGCTGGGAGAGATCGCCGCGCAGCACGTTGTGGTGCACCACGAGCACACGCGCGAGCTCGGGCGCAGCCGCCTTGAAGATGGTGCGCACGCGCGCCAC
>JAOTVO010000014.1 GCA_029863355.1 Candidatus Krumholzibacteriia bacterium | reverse complement strand
GTGACCTCAAAGTCGACGGCTATCTCGGTGTCGTTGGTGACGAGCCGGCGCGGCGTGAAGGTGACGCTGCCCCGGTCGTAATCCATCACGTAGTCCTGGTTCTGTCCCCGCTGCATCTGGACGCCGTCGACGAAGACGCGCTCCGTGCCCGCGATGACCACCTCGAGCGTGTTGCGCGACGCGGAAAGCAGCTCGTACGGTCCCTGCAACCCCGTGGTTCCCCGGAACTCGGCCGTGCGAAACACGCCCTTGCTGGTGGCACCCGCCGCCGACACCCTTGCCCCTCCCTCCCGCCAGGCGGACGCGGAGATGCCCTTGAGCTGGCGCGTGACCGGCGAAAACGAAGACAGCGTGTTCGTGAAGGAGAAGTCGCCGAGCGTGGTGCGGGCGCGCGTGCCTTCGATCTCGACGAATACCTGGTCGAAGTACTCCAGCGTCTCCGTGTTGCCTTCGGGCTGAACGGGGAGGTTGTTGTCGGAGAGCAGCGCACGTACCTTGATCGTCGGTGTGACGTTGCCCTCGATGGTGGCCTGCAGGGTCTGGTCGAGGGTCGAGCCGCGGTCGGATCCGACCGTGAAGCTCACCGACTTGGTTCCCCCGAAGGCAAGGTTGCGCAGCGTGGGCTCGGCGCGCTCTTCGAAGGTGGTCGCGCGCGCCGGAGGCGCCCGCTCCGGGCTCTCCGATATCTCCACCGGCCGCAGCGAGTACACCGGCGAGAGCATCACCGGCTGCCGCCGGTAGCGTACGATGGCGACAGAGCCGGGCGGCACAGGCGTGTCGATGCGCAGGGTGCCCATGTGGTAGTCGATGCGGTACGCCTCGCGGGTGAGCGTCGCCCCGGCCACCACGACGATGTCGCTGGCGGGCACGAGAAAGGCGTGGGCGAGGGTCAGGCGGCGTCCCGTCTCCACGTCGCGCAGAGTGTCCACCACCGCGCCCCACGTGCGGTAGTCGAGCGCGCCGCCCTCCCCTCCCGCGCGCGCGCCGTCCGCCCGGACGACGGCGACGGCGGCACAGAGGACGAGAGCGTGCAGCGCATACCGACCGATGTTACATCACCTTGAGAATGAAGAGCGCTCGCGAGGCCGCGTCCGTGACGAACAGGGCGCCGCCGGAGGAGAAGGCCACGGCGGTTGGTTCGAAACGCGTCACCGCCTCGGGGACCAGCGCGCGCACCAGCGTCCCCGCGGGGGTGAAGACGAAGACGCGTTCCGCCCCGCGGTCGGCGACGTATACGTGGCCGTCGGGTCCGGAGACCGCGGCGCTGGGGCGGCGCATGGGGTTGGGGGTGTCCGCGGGGGGAAGGGTCCGGCGGTAGACGCCGCCGTCGGTGAACACCTGCACGCGGCGGTTGCCCGTGTCCGCCACGAGGAGCTCCGCGCGCGGCGCGAAAGAGACGCCGAGCGGTTCGATCATCTGCCCCGCGTGCACGCCGTAGTTGCCGAACGCCACCTCCACGTTGAGGTAGTTGTCCAGCACGATCACCTGGTGGTTCTCGATATCGGTGACGGCGAGGCGGCCCGTGGCGTCGACGGCGAGGCCGTGGGGCGACACGCGCCGGCGCTCGATCAGCTCCTCGAAGTTCAAGAGGACGTCGCGGAAGGACCCGCGGCGCTCGAAGCGCAGAAGCTGGCGCCCCGTCTCGTCCACCGCGTAGACGAAGAAGCCGTGCACCCCCACGCCGGTGGGATAGAACCCCGGTGTGGGCGGCGCCTCGAACTCCTGTGCCAGCCCCTCCGCCGGGCGGTACGCCACCAGGCGCGCCGGTGACGCGTCCGCGATAAAGGCCACGCCGTCGAAGTCCACGGCCACGGCCAGCGGCACTCCCAGGCGGACACCGCCCGCGCTGCGGAACACGCCGGTGACGCGCGCCACCTCCGCCACGCCGCGGTCGGCGGGCGCTTCGCCCATGCCCGCGCCGGGGCCGCACCCCCAGCCGGGGAGCGCGGCCGCCAGGGCCGCCGCTATGCGTACGCGCCGTTTCATGCTGCGATTATGCCACCCTCCCCCCGCGCGCGCAAAGCGCCGGATCAGAACTCGTGGACGAGTGTGACCGCCGCGTCGTAGTCCGCTCGGGGAGGTGTGAAATCGAGGTGGTAGCGTCGGGCGGCCTGCTCGTCGGGGCCGGAGAGCTTGATGGTGGCGTAGGTGAAGATCGCGCTCACCACGCGGTTGGCCGCGGCTGCGGCCAGGGCGAAGGTGGCGCGCTGGTAGGCCGTCTTGCTGGACGAGCGCAGCACCTGGTACTCGACCTTCTTGTCCAGCGACTGCCACAGCCAGGGCTCGTAGTCCGCCACGCGGTTCTCCACGAAGTAGCGCTCGAGGTACTCGTACCCAATGTCCGTGTAGTAACTGCCGAAGCGCCCCTCCATCTTGACGTCCGCCGCGTAGTCCTCCGACGAGTCGTAGTCGCGGATGATCGCGTAGAAGTCGTCCGAGTGGCCGGTGCGCTCGATGCCGGCGAAGCGCACGGCGAATTCCTCGTAGTCCTCCGTGCGCGCCGCGCCCTCGACGCGCGAGACGACGAAGGTCGTCCAGATGGCCGCCTCGATGCCGAAGAACACGACCGCCCGCGATTTGTGCCCCAGCTTGTAGTCGCCCAGCCCGGGCAGGAGGAGCGAGTAGAGGACGGCCCGGCCCGTCGAGATCGACGGGGACGACGCCTCCGGCGTCTCGGACCACTCCGCCGTTCTGTCCAGGAAGTCCGCGTCGGCCGCGGAGAGCCCCGCCGTCGGCGGCGCCAGCGCCAGCGTCACCGGCGCCTCGCCGGCGCGGGCCGTGGCGGTCAGGGTGAGCGCCGCCGCGCACATGCTTACCGCGCGCCTCATTTGAACCAGTACTCCAGTGCAACTACGCCGCCGCTGAGGCCCTTGGGCTTGGCGCGGAAGGTGAAGTGGTTCTCGGTGTCGAGGACGGCCGTCTCCGTGGCGTCGCGCGCGCGCTTGACCTTGAGCGTCGTGTACAGGAGCGACCATACGCGAACGCCGATGCTCAAATAGATGAACTTGTTGGCGTCGTCGAGCTGGTCGTTGCTCTCGATGCGCATGGCGCGGTACTGGTCGCGCAGCGCCGTTTCGTGCGGCGCCGCGACGGGGTCGTAGTCGGTCCATCCGGAGATGTACCAGTCGTACTTGCCGATGTTCTCGTAGTAGTGCTGCTTGTCCTCTTCCCTGGAGACCCAGGGGATGTAGCCCGGCCACGCGCCACTGGGCCCGACGATGGCGCCGATCGAGTCCATCTCTGCGGGCGTCGTGATTCCGGGGTTCGGATAGACGAATAGATGGTCGTCGATCCACTTGCTCTGCAGCCAGTTCGCGTCGGCGAAGGCCTCGTACTCCGACCGCGTCTCCAGCCCCTGGTCGTGCTTGGTGAAGTACCCCGCCCAGGCGACGATCTCCAGCGCCAGCGCGGGAATGCCCGCCTTGTAGTCGCCCATCGAGAGCTCGCCCGCGCCCGGCACCACGGCCGAGTAGAGCACCGGCCACCAGCTCTGTTGCTGCGGCTCGGCGGCGCCCTCCTGCAGGGCGAAGGAAGCCAGCATCGCCGGCTGCGATGCCGACCAGGCGCCCCGCGCGCCGCTCCTCGGGGCGCGCATCGACGCCGCCTCCGCCGCGGTCGCCCGGGCGCCCAGCGCCGCGGACGAGAGGTCCGCCTGCGCCGGGGCGCGCGCCGCCGTGCAGGCGACGAGCAGCGCTACCACGAAGATCGTCCTGCGCTCGCTCACCGGTTCGCCTCCGGAGTGAGAGCCCCGCGGCGTGCGCAGCCGCGCGTGACTGCCGTTGGTTCGTTCAGGGGGGTTTCGGGCGCTAAAACTTGAAATAAATCGACCAGCGATGCACGCGATCGAGCGTCTCAGCCTGGGGCACGTTTGCGTAGTCCAGGGAGAGACGATCCTTGTAGATGAAGCCGAGCCCGTAAGTGGCCGCGTTGAAATCGCCGTCCTGGTCGTAGATCCACCCGAAGCGGCCGGCGAGCAGGTTGACGTAACGGTACTCGACCCCGCCGTGCCAGATCTCGCTGCGCCGCGTGCTGGTGCTGCCGTCGACGAGCCACACGAGGCTCTGCTCGATGTCGGCGGCCAGCAACAGGTTGCTGACGTCGTCCGCGACCGCCGTCCACCCCGCGCCCAGCCGCGCCGTGATGGGCAGCGGGTCGGCCTGCTCGCGGTCGATGAACGCGATGTCCGGCCCCATGTTGGTGATGGCCAGTCCCAGGTTCAGGCGCTTGCTCGGGAACTTCCACAGCGCGCCGGCGTCGACGGCGAAGCTGCTGGCGGCTCCCTCCTGGCGCTCCACGGTGAACTGCGCCGGCGCGTAGTCGACATGGATGAACTTCATGGACAGTCCGACGCCGATGTTGTCGCCGAGCGGCATGGCAAACGAGCCGTTGATCGACCCCTCCCAGCTCGTGAATTTGCCCTGCTCGATTCCCTGCGTGTCCGTGGCCACGTTCTCGCCGTAGGTCAGGTAGATGAACGACAGCGCGAGCGTCCCCACCTTCGATACCTCGTGCGTGTAGCCCAGGAACTCGTAGTAGACGTCGGAGGCCAGGTCGGGCACGAGCTGGCTATGCATGAAGGCGAGGTTGCGCATGCCGACGAACGCGGGCCCGCCCGGGTTCCACCAGGCCGCCGTGGCGTCGTCGGACAGGGCCACGTAGGCCTCGCCCATGCCGTTGGCCCGGGCCCCGGGAGGGATGGTCAGCGAGGGAACCCCGGCTTCCGCGACGGCGTGCGCGCGGCTGCCAGCGAGAAGCAGCAGCCCGCAGGCGGCCGCCGCGATGGTGCGTTTGATCATGAAATGGGTCCTCCAGACCCTCTCCTATAGTAAAGCCCGCGCGAAGCCGCCGTCAAGCGCCAAAACCCTTGCGCTAGCGGATCTTCGCCAGTTTGCCCCGCAACACCGCCGGGGGTCGGTCCACCCCGACGAAGGTCACCGTGGCCACGTAGAGGTACGTCCCGTTGGCAATTTCATCACCCACCGCATCCCGACCGTCCCAGTAGACCCACACCTCCCCGCCGTCGCGCGCCGTCTCCATCCGCCGGATGCGCTTGCCCGAGAGCGTGTACACATCGAGCCGGATGGACGCGCGATCGGATACACGGAACAGGAAGCGCGTATCCGTCTTGAAGGGGTTGGGATAGTTGAGCACCGCCTCCGCGTAGTAGTTCTGCGCGTCGGTCACGCTGAACAGCAGCGTGTCCAGCGTGGTCAGTCCGAAGCTGTCGCTGACCTTGTAGATCAGTCGGTGGTCCCCGACGCCCAAGTCCGGCAGCGGGTAGAGGAGCGCGCCCGATGTGTCCGTGCCGCCGTGATCGAACGCGAAGAACTCGTTGGCACCGATGGGAACGGCCAGGTCGTCGATCAGGATCGCCTGCCTGCCCTCGTTGATCGTTTCCAGCACGTTGATCCCGTCCGCGTCGCGCACCACCGCGCGCACCGTCTCACCGGGCTTGACCACGTGGAGCCCGCTCTTGAACCCGAGTGCCACGCGCGGCGAGCCGTCCCGCGGCCTCAGCGCCAACGAATCGGCCAGCGTCGGGGCCAACACCTGCAGGAGGCTGTCCGCCGTGGCCGCCGCGTCCGCGACGCCGTCGGTCGCGTAGGCGGTCACGAATGCCCTGGGCCCGGTGCGCGCGAAGCGCGGCACGCGGATGTCGACCTCGAAGCGGCCCGCGGTTACGTCGGCCGTTCCTTCGTACATTGCCCCTCCGGGCACGCGGTATTTCATGGAGGGTGGATACGAGCACTCGGTCTGGTACGTGCGATCGATCTCGGGCTCCCGCACCTCCACGCGGACGGTGCCGTTGAACGAGCCGTCGAGGACCCCGCCGCGCAGCACCATGCCGCGAATCTTCTTGCGCAGGCCGGCGACCATCGTGTCGGGCGGGGACGCCTGGAAGCGGATCTCCTCGCCCGCCACGCGCAGGGTCGTGGCCGGGTCGGCCAGCAGGTTGTACTTCCAGTTGTTCTCCTCCTGGAAGTAGCCGAAGTTGGCCGCGACCATGCTCATCGCCTTCGCCTCGGCAACGGCCACGCCCAGCGGCGGCGCGCCCGCACCCAGGCGTCGGGGGAATACCCGCTCGAAGAGCGCCGTGTTGAGGCGCCGGTTGGGTTGGGGGTAACTGTCGTTGGACGCCGTCACCGTAGCGATCACCCCACCCTCTTGCCGGAGGAGGAGCTTCTCGGAGAGGCTCTTGGCCGACCAGCTGCCGAAGTCGCCGATGGTGCAGCTCAGCGCGAACAGAACGGGCAATCGCAGGCCGTTGTTGAGCAGCCCCACATCGTTGTTGAGGAACACGAACTCGTCGGCCATCTGCTGCGAGCTGCCGTGACCGATGAAGTTGACGGCGAGGGCGCCGCGATTCCACGCGTCGAGAAACGCGAACCGCGCCGCCGGCTTGATGCGCGCTTCGCCCACACCTGGATACTCGGTGAGGTAGATCTTCTTCACCTGGGCGTACTGGGGGATGTACGTGTAAGTCAGGGCCTCGGACTCGTCCGTCCACTGCGTCTCGCACCCGGGGAAAGACGAGATCTCGTCGTCGGCCACCAGGATGATCTCGCTGCGCCAATTCTCCCGCGGCGCGCGCGTCTCGTAGGAGATCACCTTGTCGACCAGGGCCATCGCCTCGGCGGGCGTCTGGGCGGGAAGGCGTCCGATGGCGACGTCGAGCACGGCGCGCCCCGTGCTCTGGTCCGTCGCGTCGAGATGCCCCATCCAGTCGTCCGTCGCGTACGCGTACGTCGTCAGCCTGGTCAGATACAGGTGCGTGGGCACGATATCGGGCTGCGGTCCGACGTTGTTGCGCCAATCCAGCGTGGCGTCGCCCAGGAACACGACGTAAGCGAGTGACGGGTTGCCGCCTGCGTCGTGGTAGTTGTCGTAGAGGAACTTGACGTAGTTACGAATGGCCATGGGGTCGGGCATGCCGCCGGAGAAGTTCTCGTAGATCTCCTCGGTCGTCGCCACCTCCACGCGCGGGGCCGCGTACAGGGGCAGGCGGGACAGGCGGTGCGCTCGCAGCGCCTCGGCGCCCGAGCGCAGCGAACCGTGGGTCACGATGAGCATGTTCGGCGCCGAGGTCGCCGCACGCAGGTCGCGGGGCACGCGCACGAGGATCGCCGCGGGGGGCTTGAGCCCGCCTGCGGAGGCGATCCAGTAGCGCCGGCGCTGGCCGCCCGGATCGGCGGAGAAGCGTACGGTGTCCGCACTCTGCACGAGCCCGGTGAGCTGGAACGGCGCCCAGGGGTTGGTCACGTCGAAGGCCCGGACGGCCTCGCTCGCGGGAAAACCGGTGGCGCGGAAATCGACCGGCCCCGAGGTCGCGGGCGAAGTGAGAGCGGTGGCGCGGTCGACCGCCCGAATGGCGCGCTCGAAGATCAGGTCGAACCACGCGAAGAACATCTCGTCCTCGGCGTTGTACTGGCGCGGCACCTGGAGCCTGAAGATGTTGTCGCCGTCGCCCAGGAAGAACCCGTCGATGCGCACGGGCAGGCCGTGTTCGTAGAGGCGCTGCGTGCTCAGCCCGTCCCACACGTACTCCCCAACGGTTCTCACCACGCTGCCGCGTATCACCAGGTAGCGCGCCTGGTGTCCCGCGTTGATCGACGGGGGTTTCGGCGATCCGATCCAGGGCGCCAGCGCCACGGTGCGGAAGGTCTGCGGGCGCGAGGCGTCGAGGTCGTGGATGCGCACCGTGGAGAGGCCGTACTGCTGCGCCCCCGGCGCCGTGGAAGGCACATCGCGCCAGAGCCAGCCGTCGCCGCCGTAGTCGAAGTGCGGGATCCGATCCTGCTCCTCGTGGACGCGCTCGGGCGTGGTCGTCACCGGTGTGCCGCCCGTCGGGGTCGCCGGCACCGCGCCCATGCGCAGCGGCGTCCCCGGGATCGCGGCGTCCCAGGTGAGATAGTAGGGGTTCTGCGTCGCCCGCTCGTGCCGGTAGTAGAGCGTGTCGGGCGCGCCCGGCTCGTAGGTGTCGAGCCAGCCCTGGGGCCCGACGCCGTAGAAGAAGATGCTGTCGCTCGCGCCGAAGGTGCCGTCTCCGCCGTCCTCGACGCGAATCGGCACCTCGCGCATCGCGCGACCCGCCCGCCACGTGCCGGTGGTGTCCGAAAACGCGCGCGCCTGCGCTCGCCCCCCCGTGGTGAACAGGCGCAGCGTCGTGGGATCACCCACCCGGCTCAGCGCAGAGCCCAGGTCCAACCCTGTGACCGCGTAGACGCCGCGCTCCACCACGCCCAGCCGCACCCAGTCCTGGGCCAGCGAGAACCAGGGGTCGGGGGTGCTGCCTCCCGGAGCCGCGGGGAAGACGTTCTCGTTGACCACCAGATGGCGCAGCAGTGGGTCGGCGCCCGCGCCGTCGTTGACGGCGGCGGCGGGCGTGTACTGCACGATCACACGGGGGTCGACGAGCTGGATGATGGCCGTCGCGCCGGGCACGATGCGAAAGACGTCGACCCTGACCATGACCACGCGCGCCCCGCGGTAGAGGAAGGGCGACGACACCGTCACCGTATCCACCAGCGCCGCACGCAGCGCCGATGCGGACACCCCCGGCGGCAGCGTGGTCGAGTCCGCGTGCTGGACGACGGTGGTGGGCTGCACGGTCACCGAATAAGAGCCCTGGAGCGGCAGCGCGACGAAGAACTCGGCGATGGCCAGGGTCCCGGGCGACCGGTGTGTGACCATCTCGAGCTCGAGAGTGCCGTTCGTCTCCGAGAGCACGCGCGGAAAGACAGCCGCCCCCGAGGCGACGGGCGCGAAGAGCACGGCGGCGAGCAGTGCAACGTGAAGAAAACGACGCATAACCAGTGGCAGAACCCCGCTGCCTTTCTTGTGGCCGGCGACCGCCGGTGAGCGGCGGTCGGATGTCGTTAGCAATGCGTCGATCGGGCTCCCAGTGCTACGGGGATTGGCGGCGCCCCACGCGTACAGGGGTTGGCAGGGTGGGCGGAAAGCTGTAACAGTAATATACTACAAAGACCTGCGTGGGTTTGTCAAGCCGATTCTCGGTCAAAGAACCCGATGGCCTGGTACTTCTTGAGCCGTTTTTCGCGCAGGGTGGCGGCGTCGAAGTGCGAGAGGTATTCGAGCTCCTCGTAGACCGCCCGCTCCAGCTCCCGGGCCATCGCGGCGCCGTCGCGGTGCGCGCCGCCCGGCGGCTCGCTGACCACCCGATCCACCACGCCCAGTCGCTCCAGGTCCGCGGCGGTCAGCTTGAGCGCTTCGGCCGCCTCCTTGACCTTGGCCTGATCCTTCCACAGGATAGCGGCGCAGCCCTCCGGGGAGATCACCGAGTAGATGGCGTACTCGAACATGAGAATGCGGTCGGACACGCCCAGCGCCAGCGCGCCACCGCTGCCCCCCTCCCCGATGACCACCGACACGATCGGCACCTCCAGCGCGGCCATGAGCTTGAGGCTCTCGGCGATCGCCATCGCCTGCCCGCGCTCCTCGGCGCCCAGCCCCGGGTAGGCCCCGGGCGTGTCGATGAGGGTGACCACCGGCAGCCGGAACTTCGCCGCCATCCGCATCAGGCGCTGCGCCTTGCGGTAGCCTTCCGGGTGGGGCATGCCGAAATTGCGGTGGATATTCTCCTTGGTATTCCGCCCCTTCTGCTGGCCGATGACCATCACGCGCCGGTCACGCCATGTCGCCAGCCCGCCGACGATCGCGGGGTCGTCGGCAAAGGTCCGATCCCCGTGGAGCTCGACGAAGTCCTCGGCGATGCGCGAGAGGTAGTCGATCGTGTAGGGCCGGCCGGGGTGCCGCGCCAGCTGCACCTTCTGCCAGGGCGTGAGCTTCGAATAGATCTCGCGCCGCATGCGGTCGGCCTTGGCCGTGAGCCGGCGGACCTCGTCGTCCACGGACAGGTCCTGGAGCCGGGCCAGCTGGCGCAGCTCCGTGATCTTGTCCTCCAGCTCGAGGATGGGCGCCTCGAACTCGAGGGCGAAACGTCCGCCGGTCCCGGGAGTCGTCAAGTCCCCTGCCTTGCCGCGCGTCGCCGCGCTAGAAGAAACTGACGTAGGCGACCTCGAACTCGCGCCACACGCGCGGATCGGGTGCGAAGTTGCCCGTCAAGTCTCTGAATACTAGCATCATCGTCAGGTTGTCGCCATAGGTGACCCTGACCGCCGCGTCCAGATAGGTGCGCCCCGACCCGTAGCCGGCCGCCGATTCGTCGTCGTCGAGCGCCGCGTCCCACTCGAGTACGAAGGCCAGGCCCGTGAACGGCCCCCAGTCCGCGGCGGCAAAGAGGTCCACGCTCTCCTGGTCGGTCCTCTCCAGGCTGTAGTTGATCCCGCCGTGCAGGGAGACCTGGCCCAGAAACGCGCGCCAGTTTCGGCTCGCCACGGCGTAGAACCCCTTCGATTTGCGCTCGTAGCGCCCGAGGCTCTCCTGATAGCGGCCCGCGCCCTGGCTGCTGAAACCGACGGCCACGGCGGGAGCCTGCCCCTCCGCCACCAGGCGGAGCCTCGCCTCGAAACCGGCCCGCTCGTTGAGGTCAGGGGTTCCACGCTCGAACACGCCGGCCACGCCGAAGGAGACGCCCAGGTGCACGACCTGCTTGAAGCCCAGGCGTAGCGCGCCGAGGATGCTGCTCTCCGGCCCGACGCGTCCCTGGATGTGGTACTCGCCGTGACCGAGCAGGCCGGCGGTGGGCGCGTCGACGATGTAGATGGGCTCCGCCACGCCTGCGCGCGCCGCGCCCGCGGCGCCGCACAACGCCAAGGCGAGCGCGACGGCGCGCCTCACGGCGCCATCGACGCCGCGACCACGCGCACGTTGCGCGCGCCGATGGAAGCGCTCAGGCTGTTGACCAGCTCGTGGTCGAGCTTCACGGTGCAACTCTTGGAGCGGATGACGCACGCGCGCCGCCCTCCTTCACGCAGGTGGAAGAACACCTTCGATTCACCGCCGTGCCCGTTGAGCAGGCTCTTGAGATCGAGGAGCTTCTCGTCGCCGACGGTTTCCAGGTCGAGGGTCAGATGGATCTCCTTGAGCTCGGGCAGCTGGCCCTCTCCCAGCGGGATCATCGACTGCACGAGCACCTTGCCCTCACCGTTGCGCTTCGACAGGCGCCCCTCCACCACCACCACGCCGTCGACGGCGAGCAGGTGCTTGGAACGCTCGTAGACGTCCGAAAACAGGAGTACCTCCGCCTGGCCCTCGGCGTCCTCGAGCGTGACGAAGGCCATGGCCCGCCCGCTCCGGTCCGTAGCCGGCTTGACGGCGGTGATGATCCCCCCGAACACGGCTCGCTCGTTGCCTTCCCCTTCGCGTACCGCGCGCGAGGAGGCGGTGCCCAGCGCGGCGATCAGATCCCGGTAGCGATCGAGCGGGTGAGCGGTGAGGAAGAAGCCGAGCGCCTCTTTCTCCAGACGCAGCTGCTCCTGCGCCGACCAGGGCTCGCATTCGGGCAGGGCGCACTCCTCCTCCTCCTCGGCTTCTCCGAACAACCCGAACTGCCCCCGCGCCCGGTCGCGCTGCTTGCGCGCGGCGCGCTCCACGGCCGTCTCCAGGGTGGCCATCTTCTGCGCGCGGTGGCCGGGGAGCGAATCCAGCGCACCGGCGGCGATCAAGCTCTCGTAGACCCGCTTCGTCACCAGACGCGAAGCGACGCGCGAGACCAGGTTCTCGAGCGAGCGGAACGGACCTCCCTGGGCGCGTTCCTCCACGAGGAGTTCCACCGCGCCCAGGCCCACGTTCTTCACCGCGCCCAGGCCGTAGGTGATGCTGCCGCCGCGGGCGCGAAAGTCCGGGTCGCACGTATTGATGTTCGGCACCACCACGGCAATGCCCATCTCCCTGCACTCGTCGAGCAACACCTGGATGCGGTCGGTGTCGTCGATCTCGCTCGTCAGCGTGGCGGCCATGAACTCCGCCGGGCAGTTCGCCTTGAGGTACGCCGTGCGCATCGAGACCACCGCGTACGCGGCGCTGTGCGACTTGTTGAACCCGTACTTGGCGAACTCCGCCATCTGGTCCCAGATCTTCTGGGCCGTGCGCGCCTCGATGCGCCGGCTCTTGGCTCCGTCGAGAAACTTCTTGCGCTGCTCCTCCATCACCGACACGATCTTTTTCCCCATCGCCTTGCGCAGCAGATCCGCCTCTCCCAGGCTGAAGCCGGCCAGCTCGCTGGCGATCCGCATCACCTGCTCCTGGTAGAGAATCACGCCGTAGGTATCGCGCAGGATCGGCTCGAGCAGCGCGTGCCCGTACTTGATCTTGCGCCGCCCGTGCTTGCAGTCGACGAACTGCACGTGCATGTTGCTGCCCAGGGGACCGGGGCGATAGAGCGCGTTGACGGCGACGACGTCGGAGAACACGGTAGGCTGGAGGTTGCGCAGAAGCTCCCGCATACCTTCGCTCTCCAGCTGGAACACGCCCACGGTCCGCCCGGCGCGCAGCAGCTCGAACGCCCTCTCGTCGTCCAGGGGCAACTCCTCGGCGACCATGCGGCCCCCCCTGTTCTCCTCGACCATGCGCAACGTCTTCTCGATAACGGTGAGCGTGCGCAAGCCGAGCACGTCGATCTTCAGCAAGCCGATGGCGTCGATCGACTTCATGTCGTACTGGGTCGTCACCTCGCCCTTGTTGGACTTGTACAACGGGACGTGGTTGACCAGGGGCGTGGGCGTGATGATGATGCCCGCCGCGTGCGTCGAGGCGTGCCGCGCGATTCCCTCCAGTGTTTTCGAGAGCTTCATCAACCGGCCGTAGTCCGGGCTGGCCGCCACCAGGGCGCCCAGCTCGGGCACGTTGTCGATCGCTTCCTTGAGCGACGTTCCCGGCGTAGCGGGGATGAGCTTGGCAATGCGGTCGACGTCGGCGTAGGGAATCTTCAGCACGCGCCCGACGTCCCTCACGGCGGCGCGCGCAGCCATGGTTCCGAACGTGATGATCTGACAGACGTTGTCGACGCCGTAGCGATCGATCACGTAGCGGATCACTTCGTCGCGACGCTCGAAACAGAAGTCGATGTCGATGTCGGGCATGCTCACGCGCTCCGGGTTGAGCATGCGCTCGAAGAGCAAGCCCTGTTCGATGGGATCCACGTCGGTGATGCCGACGGCATAGGTCACCAGGCTCCCCGCCGCGCTGCCCCGGCCCGGCCCCACGGCGATGCCGCGCCCCCGCGCGAAGGCGACGATGTCGCGCACGATGAGAAAATATCCCGGAAAGCCCATGCGCTCGATCACGCCCAGCTCGAAGTCGAGGCGCTCGCGCACGGGAGCGGAGAGTTCGCTGTAGCGACGAGCCGCTCCTTCGTAGGCGACGTGGCGGAGGTATTTCGCCGCGCTGTCGAAGCCCTCCGGGAGCGGGAAGCGCGGAAGGTGCTGCGTATCCTGGTCCAGCTCGACCTCGCATCGCTCGGCGACGGCGACCGTGTTCTCCAGCGCTTCCGGCACGTCCGGGAAGAGCGCGCGCATCTCGTCCGCGGACTTGAAGTACAGCTCGTTGGTCTCGAAGCGGAAGCGGCGCGGGTCGTCCATGTCCGCGCCCGTCTGCAAGCACAGCAGTACCTCGTGGGCGACGGCGTCCTCGCGTTGGAGGTAGTGCACGTCGTTGGAGGCGATGAGCGGGATCCCCATCTGCGGGGCCATGCGACGGTATACCTCGTTGAGGCGCTTCTGTTCGTCCAGGCCATGATCCTGCATCTCGATGTAGTAGTTGTCCGCCCCGAAGATCTCGCGGTAACGAGCGGCCGTGTTGCAGGCCTCGTCGTAGCCCTCGTGCAGGGCCCGCTGCGCCACTGTGCCGCGCAGGCAGGCGGTCGTCCCCATGAGCCCCGCCGCGTGACGCTCCAGCACCTCGAAATCGATGCGCGGCTTGTAGTAGAACCCCTCCATGTAGGCGATCGACGCCAGCTTGAGCAGGTTGTGATAGCCCTCGCGCGTGCGGCAGAGAAGGATGAGGTGGTCGGTCTGCGAGGCATCCCCCTTCTTCCGGGTGCGGTCGTGGCGGCTGCCGCGCGTGATGTAGGCTTCCATGCCCAGGATGGGCTTGATTCCCTCCGCGCGCGCGGCGCGATAGAAGTGGATCGTGCCGAAGAGGTTGCCGTGGTCGGTCAGCGCCACCGCGGGCATCCCCAGCTCGCGGGCGCGCGCCACCAGATTCTCGACCTTGATGGAGCCGTCGAGGAGGCTGTATTCGGAGTGGGCGTGAAGATGGACGAACTGGCTCGGCATTTCGGTCCGGCTCCTCGCTGGGCTCGTTGTTAGCGGCGCGGCGGCGCGGCGAGCGTCGCGTCCGCCCGGGTGCGGTTTCCGACCCGGTCGAAGACGACGGCGCTGACGACCAGGGGTTCGATTATATTCTGGTCGCCCAGGGGGACAAACATTTTCTTGGCCACGGCGTCCCAGCGCGCTATACGCCGCACGCCGTCCACGTAGATCGCCGTCCGTTCGTAGTCGACGCCGGATCCGGCGTCCTCGATCGGCACGACGATCTCGGGGACCGAGACACCCGTCGCGTAGCTGCGCCGTGTCGAGAGAAACGGCTGCCGCACCTTGGGCGGAAGACGATCGGCGAAGACGGCGTAAACCCCGGGGCGTCTCGCCGTCGTGGAGACCAGCACGCCGGACGCCACCGACGGGTAGTACACCCACTCGCCCTTGTCCTCGTTCAGCCGGTAGACGGCGTCGGCGCTGTCGGACCCCTCCACGATGAAGCGGATCTCCAGGTCTGCGCGCAGGGCCAGCGAGTAAGGCCCGAGGCGTACACCGAGCCCGCGCTGCACCAGCTCGCCCCTCGCCGCCGCCGTCCCGAGCTCACGCCACTCGCGCGCGTAGAGCACGGCGTCGGTGTAGAGCGAGCGCTCGCCGAAGACCAGCTCGAGCCCCAGCGCGGACAGGCTCACCGAACGCGACTGCCCCCGGGCGATGGCGAACAGCCACATCCCCGGGGCATCCGGGTGCGCGTTGTCCGGCAGCTCCACCGGCACCGCCGAGAGATCCGCCGCGCGCAGCGGGGCGCCCGGCTCCCAAGCGATTCCCCGCTGCCCCAGGCGCGCGCGCCATTCGTCCACGGGCCGTCCCGCCCCCCACAGGGTGGCGAAATCCTCGAAGAAGAAACCCTGCCCTCCCACCTCGTCGTCCCAGGGGATCTCGCCTCCGCAGCGCCCCGCAGGCCACGCCGTCGGATCCTCGGCCGACGCGTCCAGGAAGTGGAACACCAGCTCCGCGGCGTTGCCGGCGCGGTCGCGGGCGGTCACGCGCCCCTCGTGCACCTGGCCCGGCGCGCCCGTGCACGGAGCCACGCGCCCGCCGTCGGCAAAATCGCGATGCAGAGCGTCGCGCCACGGCGGTCGTAGAGCTGGAAGAAGTAGTCATTGTTGACGCGCACGCTCGCCGGCTCGTAGACGAAATCCACCTCGTCGGCGTGCGCGAAGCTGAAGCTGTCCAGCGCGACGCGCGCGACGGGCCGCCCGTCGACGGCGAGCGTGATCTCGCTGGGGGCCAGGCGCCCCGACTCACCGTTGAGGAAATCCACGACTTCAACCGCCACCCCGGTGGCGCCGCTCAGCACCAGCGTGTCGCACACTTCGTAGCTGCCGGGTGCGCGCTCCGCCGAGCGGTGCGCGAAGGGTCCCCAGGCCCCGGGCTCCAGGGGCAGGAACGCCACCCGGCCGAAGGCGGGTGAGAGCGCGTCCTCGGCGCGGATCCCCGCGGCCAGGGGGTCCAGGGGGTGCTCCTGGGCGTTGCGAACCTCGAAGTGCAGGTGCGGCGCGTTGGCACCCGTCATGCCCGAGTAGCCGATGACGTCGCCCCGCTGCACGGGGAAGCGCGACGGGGGAAAGCGCACGTCGATCGTATACCGACCGCGGCGCGTCTGCTCCTCGTCGACGGCTGCCTCGATCTCGGGCGCGAACTCGGCGAGGTGGGCGTAGACGAGCGTGAGTCCCGTGTCCAGCTGGACGTAGAGGGCCTTGCCGTAGCCCTCCGCCGACGCCCGCACGCGGGACACGTAACCCGTGTCGCCGGCCACGCACGCGATTCCCTCCTCCCCGAAGGTGCGGATGTCGAGGCCGGCGTGCAAGTGCCCGTCGCGATACTCGCAGAAGTTGGACGAAACGGCGGGGCGCAACTTCGCCGGCCACAGGAGCGCCGACGACTCCGCCGCCCGCGCGGGCGCAAACGCGCCCGCCGCGCACGCGGCCAACACCGCCAGAGTGCCCTTCTTCGTCCGCCTGAGCTCCATTCGACGCGATGGACCCTAGCATCCCTTGCCGCGGCGGGGCAAGTTGTGATACATTGCTTCCACGCGGCCCCTGCGCCCGGGCCGCTTTGTTTGTTTCCCCCCGCCCCCGCACCCGCTGCGGGCGCGATGGACCAGGAGTTCGATGCCGCTATGATGAAGCAAATGCGCGAGAACACGAAAGTGATCCTCTGGGTCGTCGTGATCGCGTTCGTCATTACCATCTTCGCCGTCTGGGGGCTCGACCTGCAAACGGGCGGCGGCCCCCAGCAGACTCAGAACCTCGTGGGCCGGGTGAACGGCGTGGCCGTGACCCCGCAGACCTACCAGTCCGTCTACAACCAGATCTCGCAGCAGTACCGCGCGGGATCCACCGACGAACAGATCCCGCCCGCACAGCAGGAGATGATGCGCGACCAGGCGTGGGAGAGCATCGTCAGCAATATTCTCACCGAGCAGGAGATCGAGAAGCTCCGCATCGGGGTTACCGACGAGGAAGTGCTGGCCCACCTGCGCAGCTCCCCTCCCCCCGAGGTGCGGTCGTACTTCGTGGACGATGCGGGCAACTTCGATTTCGCGGCGTACCAGGCGGCGCTCAACAACCCCGAGGCGGACTGGACCGCCGTCGAGGCGCTCGTGCGCCAGCGGGTCCCCCTGATCAAGCTGAACCAGTACCTCATGACCCAGGTGCACGTCGGCGCCGGCGAGATCCGCCGCGAGTTCGAGGAGGAGAACATCCGCCTGTTGGCCAACTACGTCGCCTTCCCCGTGGGGGACGAGGACCCTTCGAGCTACGTGCCGAGCGAGGAGGAGATCGCGAGCTACTACGAGGCGCACGCCGACGAATTCGCGGTGGCCGAGAAGGCCACGCTGAGCTACATCCGCGTTCCCCTCGCGCCGACCGGCCGCGACCGCGAGGATCTCGCTTATACGATCCGAGACTTGCGCGACCAGATCGTCGCCGGCGAGTCCTTCGAGACCATGGCGGAGACGTATTCAGAAGCGTTCACGGCGCGCCTGGGCGGCGACGCCGGCTTCGTACGCGCCGGCCAGCGGCCCGACGAGGTCCTGGCCGCCGCCGCCGCGCTCGCGCCGGGAGAAGTCAGCGGAGCCGTGTTCACCGAGGGTTCTGCTTACCTCGTGCAGCTCGTCGAGACCCGCGGCCGGGGCGACGAGGCCGAGTACCACATCCGCGAGATCGAGCTCGCGCTGAGCACCGGGGCCATCACCACGGATTCCCTGAGCGCCCTGGCGCAGGACGTGCAGCGGCGAGCGGTGGAGTCGGGCATGGACGCGGCCGCCGCCGAGTACGGCCTCACCGTCGAGACCAGCGCGCCCTTCACCGCCGGTTTCCCGATTCCCGGGCTCGGCCTGGCGCCCCAGCTTTCCCGCTTCGCCTTCGCCAACGAGCCGGGCACGGTGAGCTACGTGCTGGGCGACGGCAGCGCCTACTACGTGTGTGAAGTCGCCCAGCGCCTGGGGGCGGCCGTCGAGCCGCTGGACGGCGTGCGCGAGGGCATCGTCGCGTCCCTGCTCGGGGAGCGCCGACGGCAGATGGCCACTCGCAAGGCGGAGGCCTTCCACCGCTCGGTCACGGCGAGCAGCCGCGCGTCCCTGGCGGGGGCGGCGCAGCAGTACCAGTATGCCGTGGTGCCGACGGACACGTTCACGGTACGCAGCCGCGTTGGCGCCATCCGGGCGTCGAGCGCGTTTCAGAACGCGGCCCTGGCCCTGGAGGCCGGCGCCGTCTCGCCCCCCATCGAGGGAGACGACGCCATCTACGTAATCCAGCTGCTCTACAAGAGCCCGTTCGACACGGCGCGGTTCCAGGAGCAGGCGCCGCCGATTCGCGAGCGCATCTACCAGCGCAGGGTGCAGCAATACGTGGCTTGGTGGTACGAGGCGATTCGCAAGGACAGCAAGATCGAGGATTACCGCGGGGTGGTGCTTTAGGCCGGCGGGCGCCGGCGCCGAGCGGGGTGGGAGACTGAGGCCCGGCCGGGTTTCCGGCCGGGCTACTTCTTGGCGTTCTCGTCGCCCTCGACGCTGGCCTCGATTTCCTCGCGCGTCTCGCGCGACGCGCGCTTGAACTTCTGAATCGATTTACCCATCGCCTCGGCCACCTCGGGCAGCTTGCGCGGGCCGAAGATGATGAGGATGATGAAAAAGATGATCAGAAGCTCGGACCAGCCCAAAGGCCCGACTAGACCGAAGTGCATGAGCCTCTCTCCTTCCGGCTGCTACCAGTACCACCGCAGCAGTATCGACACGAACACCACGCCGACTACGCTCATCAAGTTCACACGCAGCGAGAAGCCGAAGGTGAAGCTGAAGACCACCAGGTCGAGGTGAACGGGTCCGACGTGGAAATCCGTGGATTCCACGAACACGTCGCGGATCACCTTTCCCTCCGGCAGAATCAGACCCACCACCTCGCCGAGCACCGTTCCCACGACGACGCCCAGGAACAGGATCAGCGCTATAGCGGCCAACGGACGTCTTCTCGGCGACAACGTTCTCTCCCTGTCTGTACGTGCCTACTGAGCGTAGGCGACAACCTTCACTCCGCCAAGCCCGTTTCGCGCGGCCAGTCCAGGCGCAGGTCCCCGTGGTCCGCCCCCAGGATGAGCACGGCGTCGCCCAGCGCTCCCTCGCGGACCTGGACGACGACGGTCCGGCACCCGATCCGCTCCGCCAGGGCGTCGACGTCGGCTCCCTCCCGCCGCGCGATCAGCACCGACTCCTCGTACCGGCGTGGAGCGTTTCCCACGTCGACCACATCCACCCCCAGCTCGCGCAAGGCACGCGCCGCCCGGCCGGCGAGGCCCGCCTGGGCCGTGCCGTTCTGGACCTCCAGGCGGAAGCGGCCC
>JAOTVO010000235.1 GCA_029863355.1 Candidatus Krumholzibacteriia bacterium | reverse complement strand
GAACGCGAGATCCGGCGCCACGTGCTCTACGCCATCGCCGAGATCGAGGGTGACCCGCAGGTGGTGCCGGTACTGGCCGAAGTGGCGGCGGGCGACGACGCGGAGCTGGCCCAGGCGGCCACCTACGCGCTGGCCGAGGTGGACGACACCGCGGCCACACGCGCGCTGGAGGGCGTGCTCGCCGGCACGCAGAACTTCGAGGTGAAGCGCGCCGCCCTCTACGCGCTCATCGAGCGCGAAGACGAGGCCATGATTCCCGCGCTCAAGAAGATCGCGATATCCGACGAGGGCGGGAAGGGCGGCGACGCCGAGCTGCGCCGCGCAGCCACCTACGCGCTGGCCGACATGGAGAGCGAAGAGGCCGTGGCGGCCCTGGTGGAGATCCTGTCCGCGTCGAAGGACCGCGAGGTGCAGAAGGCGGCGCTCTACGCGCTGGCCGACCACGGCGGCAAGCAGGCGACAGGCGTGCTCCGCGATACGGCGCTCGGGGACGACGAGGAGCTGGCCAAGGCGGCGCTCTACGGGCTCGTCGATCTACTCGACGACGACGACGTCGAGTTTCTGCACGGAATCTACCGTGATGCCAAGTCGGAGGAGGTCCGGCGGGCGGTGGTGTTCGTGATCATCGAGCTCGGAGGCAAGGACGCAGTGTCCGCGCTGGGCGACATCATCGCCAAGGAGCCCGACCCCGAGCTGCGCCGCACCGCCGTGCACGCGCTGGCCGACTCCGAGGGCGACGCGGCCGTCGCCATCCTGGCCAAGGTGGCGCGCGACGACAAGAGCGCCAGCGTGCGCACCGCCGCGGTGCAGGCGCTGGGTGCCATCGGCACGCCGGAGGCGAAGAAAGCCCTGCGGGATCTCTTGGGAGACTGAGCCCGCGCTAGCGCGTGTAGATCTCGGAGCCCTTGCGCCGGAACTCGCGCGCCTTCTCTTTCATCCCCTCGGCGAGCGCCCGCTCCTCCGAGATGCCCTTCTCCTGCGCGTACGCGCGCACGTCCTCCGTGATCTTCATCGAGCAGAAGTGCGGCCCGCACATCGAGCAGAAGTGCGCCGTCTTCATCGAATCCTTGGGCAGGGTCTCGTCGTGGAAGGCGCGCGCCGTCTCCGGGTCCAGCGCCAGGTTGAACTGATCTTCCCAGCGGAACTCGAAGCGCGCCGCCGAGATCGCGTTGTCCCACTCCTGCGCCGCCGGGAAGCCCTTGGCCAGGTCCGCCGCGTGCGCGGCGATCTTGTAGGCGATGACCCCGTCCTTCACGTCCTTCTTGTCGGGAAGACCCAGGTGCTCTTTCGGGGTGACGTAGCAGAGCATCGCACAGCCGTGCCAGCCGATCATCGCCGCGCCGATGGCACTCGTGATGTGGTCGTAGCCCGGGGCGATGTCCGTCGTGAGGGGGCCCAGCGTGTAGAACGGCGCCTCGTGGCAGTGCTCCAGCTCCAGGTCCATGTTCTCCTTGATGAGGTGCATGGGCACGTGCCCCGGACCCTCGATCATCACCTGGCAGTCTCGCTCCCAGGCGCGCTTGGTCAGCTCGCCCAGCGTCTCCAGCTCGGCCAGCTGCGCGCGGTCGTTGGCGTCGGCGATCGAGCCCGGGCGCAAGCCGTCGCCCAGCGAGAAGGCCACGTCGTAGGCGCGCATGATCTCGCAGATCTCGTCGAAGCGCGTGTAGAGGAAGCTCTCCTCGTGGTGCGCGAGGCACCACTTGGCCATGATCGAGCCGCCGCGGGAGACGATGCCGGTGGCGCGGTCCGCCGTCCACGGCACGTAGCGCAAGAGCACCCCGGCGTGGATCGTGAAGTAGTCCACGCCCTGCTCCGCCTGCTCGATCAGCGTGTCCCGGAAGATCTCCCACGTCAGCGCCTCCGGCTTGCCGTCCACCTTCTGCAACGCCTGGTAGATCGGCACGGTGCCGATCGGGACCGCCGAGTTGCGGATGATCCATTCGCGCGTGTCGTGGATGTCCTTGCCGGTGGAGAGATCCATCACCGTGTCCGCGCCCCAGAGCGTGGCCCACCGCATCTTCTCCACTTCCTCCTCTATAGAGGAGACCACCGCCGAGTTTCCGATGTTCGCGTTGATCTTCACCCGGAAGCTCCGCCCGATGATCATCGGCTCGCTCTCCGGGTGGTTGACGTTGGCCGGGATGATGGCGCGGCCCGCGGCCACTTCGTCGCGGACGAACTCCGGCGTGATCAGGAGCGGGATACGCGCGCCGAAGCCCTCGCCCGGATGCTGATGACGAAGCCCGTTCGTCGGCCCCGTCTGCGCCGACGCCAAGGCGCCCGAGCGCCCGTTGCGCTGCGCGTAATCCGCCTCGAAGGCCGCCTCGCGCCCCAGATTCTCGCGAATGGCGATGAACTCCATCTCCGGCGTGACGACGCCCCTGCGCGCGTAGTGCATCTGTGTCACACACGCGCCCGCGCGCGCACGCCGCCGCGACCGCGAGAGGCCGGGGAAGCGCTGCTCCCCCTCCAGCGAGTGCGAACCCTCGTACGTCTCTGTATCACCGCGCTGCCCGATCCACTCCTCCCGAAGCGCCGGCAGACCCGCGCGCACATCGAGCTTCGCGTCCCCATCCGTCCACGGCCCCGAAGGATCGTACATCCACTGCGCGCCACCGCTCGTGAGCGCCACCTCCCGAAACGGTACCCGCACGCCCTGCATCGCACCTGCCTTGTAGACCTTGCGCGAGCCCGGAAAGTGATCCCCGAAACCCCTCTCATTCTTCCGCTTCGCCGCCATCTTCCTCAACTCCTTCAGAATCCCCAGCAATCCAAATCCCAACTCCCTCAACAGCCCTCCACCCCGCACGCCCCCAGCATAGTCCCCTCCACCCGCACCCGCAACCCCGATTCCCGGACTCCTTTGGTGCCATTTGGCGACGCCGATTGGCGTCGTTGCGATGGCATTTTTGGGCGCTTCGTTTCTCATCGGGGGACTGATGGGGAATCCGGGATGTGAGCTCACCGCAATTCCAAACTTGGTGCTTTCCGAGAAGAAGCGTGTTCACTGCTTGTGACCAATCTGGACGCCCTTGGACAGGGCGGAACATAGCTTGAGAGCGCGCACAGGCGTTGATCGCGGAGATGAAGAAGCGCGGCGTCGAAAGTAGCCTCGTTCGGGACGAGGGGTGGGGATTGATCACGCAGGTGACGCTGCCGGGTGGTGGGAAGACACACCCTTTTCCCTCGTTTGCCGGGTTGCAACGCCACCGCGCGCCGTGTTAAACTCCCACCTAACGCGAGAGCCCCCTGTGTCGCGCGCTCCCGCCTGATCGTCGACACCTGAAGCGTCGGCCGGCTGCCTTTCCGACGTCACAACGCAGCCGACGCGATGTCTGATTTCGATCCTGGAGGTCGCATATGCGCCCCGGTTTCGCTGTTCCCGCCCTGGTCTTCTCCATCCTGCTGGCTCCCATCGGTGCCCGCGCGCAGTGGCAGCTCGATGGCGTCCCCCTCTCGACCGCCGCGAGTAGCCAGTACAACCCCACGATCGTCTCGGACGGATCGGGGGGAGCCATCGTCACCTGGTACGACTACCGAAGCGGCACCAACTACGACATCTACGCGCAGCGCCTCGATGCCTCGGGGGTGGCGCAATGGACCGCCGACGGGGTCGCCCTCTGCAGCGCCGCGGATGACCAGTCCGACCCCACGATCGTCTCGGACGGATCGGGGGGAGCCATCGTCACCTGGCACGACCGCCGAAGCGGCACCAACTACGACATCTACGCGCAGCGCCTCGATGCCTCGGGGGTGGCGCAATGGGCCGCCAACGGGGTCGCCCTCTGCAGCGCCGCGGATCACCAGCAGGTCCCCACGATCGTCGCGGACGGATCGGGGGGAGCCATCGTCACCTGGTACGACTACCGAAGCGGCACCAACAGCGACATCTACGCGCGGCGGGTCAATGCCTCCGGGGTGGCGCAATGGACCGCCAACGGGGTCGCCCTCTGTACCGCCGCGAATGCCCAGCTCTACCCCACGATCGTCTCGGACGGATCGGGGGGAGCCATCGTCACCTGGCACGACTACCGAAGCGGCACCAACGACGACATCTACGCGCGGCGGGTCAATGCCTCCGGGGTGGCGCAGTGGACCGCCAACGGGGTCGCCCTCTGCAGCGCCGCGAATAACCAGCTCTACCCCGCGATCGTCTCGGACGGATCGGGGGGAGCCATCGTCACCTGGTACGACCTGCGAAGCGGCACCAACTACGACATCTACGCGCGGCGGGTCGATGCCTCCGGGGTGGCGCAGTGGACCGCCGACGGGGTCGCCCTCTGCAGCGCCGTGAATGCCCAGCTCTCCCCCGCGATCGTCTCGGACGGATCGGGGGGAGCCATCGTCACCTGGCACGACTACCGAAGCGGCACCAACTACGACATCTACGCGCGGCGGGTCAATGCCTCCGGGGTGGCGCAATGGACCGCCAACGGGGTCGCCCTCTGCAGCGCCGCGGATCACCAGCAGGTCCCCACGATCGTCGCGGACGGATCGGGGGGAGCCATCGTCACCTGGTACGACT
>JAOTVO010000234.1 GCA_029863355.1 Candidatus Krumholzibacteriia bacterium | reverse complement strand
ATGCGACTTCGAGAATGTTCACCGCTGATTCTTATCCTGTTGACCGTGAGCCTCCAGGCGCAAGCCTCCGAGTGTACCCCATCGACACGGGGCGTTTCTGGGTCTACTCCAGCCCCGGTGGAGGGTCGCAGTCTGCGACGGTCGAGGCTCCGGAGTCGTTCGCCGGCTCGATCGTCCAGCCGCTCCGGTGGGATGGCGGCGTTAGCGAGTACCTCTCGCAGGACGGGGCCGGCCGTGTCTTCCATCACGGACTGACCTACCCCGACGGGGGCTACGTGGTCAATGACCCTCCAACCCTTGTCATGGATTCCGAACTCACGCTGGGTCACGAGTGGGAGGCGAGCCATGACGTTATCGAGTACAGCCCCGACGGCGTGGAAGTGTTCCGCTTGTGGGAGCGCTGGACCTATCGCGTGATCGACATCGGGCCCGTTGATGTGCCGGCCGGAACTTTCGATACGGCAGAGGTTCTAATTACGGTGGAGAGGGAGCCTTTGGCTCGAGCGGCATTCCCGTCTGGCGCGTCGCTCCTTTCTTCAGCGCCACAGGGAGCCTCGCTCGGACAGAGCCTTTTCTACACGTTGCGTAACACGTACGCCGAGGGAATCGGATGGATCCTTCGGACCGACGAGAACGGGACCTCCGTTCTCTTCGAGCTCGAGGCCTACGGGGGAGGCCCGGTACCGACCGAGGCCACGACCTGGGGCGCGGTGAAGTCGCTGTACAAGAACTGAGTTCGAACCGATCGCGACCGTGCGGCCCGGCCCGCACCAGCAGATCAACGGTCCGAAGAAGCGCGTGATCGCAGAAGGGGCAAACCACTTCGATCTGTACTGGAAGCCGGAGTACGTGGATCCGGCGGTCGCCGACATCCTTTCTTTCTATTGGTGAGAACTGAGGAGATGAGAAACGCCCCGCCGCGAGATGCGGCGGGGCATCGTCTCACTAATAGCTGGCTCCCCGGGTAGGACTCGAACCCCGAACCTCCGGATTAAGAGTCGCGGGTACGCTCGCGGACGCGTCCCGCTCACACGAACGCCGTCAAGTCCGCCGGTGCGGGGGCGAGGATCTCGAGCGGCGTCTCGGTGCGCGGGTGCGCAAAGGCGAGGCGCTCGCAGTGCAGGGCGTGGCGGGGGGTGACGAGTGCGCGGCGCACGCGCGCGGTGAGCCCCTCGCGCAGGAGTTCGTCGCGCGCCTCGCCGGAGAGCGCGTAGGTCTTGTCGCCGAGGAGCGGGTGGCCGGCGTGGGCCAGGTGCACGCGGATCTGGTTGGTGCGCCCCTGCGCGGGTACCGCGCGCAGCGCCGTGTAGGCGACGCCGCCGGTCTCGCCGCGGCGCAGCACGCGAAAGCGCGTGCACGCGGGCTTGCCCCGCTCGACGTCGACTTGGCGCTTGGGGAGGTATGTGGCCACGTCGTTGGCCTTGCCGCGGGCGTACGCGGTGGGAAACGTCGAGCGGACGTCGATTTTCCCGATGGGCGCGTCGACGTCGAAGGCGTCGTCGCGGGCGTGGCCGAACACCGCGGCGAGATAGGACTTCTCCACGTCGCCCCGCGCGAAGGCGCCGGCGAGGACGCGGTTTGACTCCCTGTTCTTGGCCAGCACCACCACGCCGCTCGTCTCGCGGTCGAGTCGGTGGCAGAGGTTGAGGCCCTCGCCGAAGTCGCGCTTGAGCCGCGCGATCAGCGTGTGGGTGATGAACACGCCGCACGCATGCACCGGGATGTTGCCGGATTTGGACACGGCGAGCAGGTCGTCGTCCTCGTAGAGGACCTGGTAGCGATCGTCCACCTCCGGCTCGCTGTGCCAGATCGTGTATCCCACCGTGTCGTCCTTGTGCACGACGTGCCCGGGGGCGACGGCCGCCCCGTTCACCGTCACCCACGCCTCGCTCACGCGCTGCTCCCAAGCCTCCGCCGTGTGGTACTTGAAGCGGTGGGCGAGAAAGGCGACGATGGTCCAGTGGGCGCGGTACGCATCCACGTGGCAGGTGAGGGTGAGCTGCTTCTTCTCGGCCGGGATCATGATGGGATCAGTTTAGCAGACCCGGGAACTCGAATGCCGGGTCGATCGTCTAATGGAGGAGCGCTTCACCCGGTAGATCACGCCAGGAGGTCCCGATGAGACACGCGATCATGGTGGTTTTGCTGTTCGCCGGCCTGCCCGCGGGCGCGGTGATCGAGCAGCTCACCGGCCGGAGCTACGGGGCGGCCATGCGCGAGCTGGTCTTCGCGCCCGCGGGGCTGGAGGAGACGGGTTACTCGGGGCCGGCGTGGCCGCAGGAGCGGCTGGCGCAGGGTTATACGGGGGACGAGCGCTGGGGCACCGTACTCGAGCGGCCCATGGCGGAGGACGGACCGTACTGGGCCCTGCGCGCCAACAGCGGCATCCACTCGACGGCCATGGACATGCTGCGCTGGTCGCAGGCGCTGCTCGACGGTCGCGTGCTCGCGCCGGAATCACGCGAGGCGCTGTGGACGCCCTTCGTCGACGAGACCGGCGGCGACGGCGAGTCGTTCTACGGGTACGGCTGGTCGATCGTCGAGCCCGCGCCCGGCGCGCTGGATGCGTGGGCGGGCAAGTACGAGACGAGCGGCGGCGAGGGCTTCGAGATCCGCGCCGTGGCAGGGTCGCTGCGTATCGAGCCGCGGGGATGGGCGGCCTACGCAAGCCTGCACGCGCCGCCGGGCGCGGACACCGAGGCGCTGGCGGAGAAGAGCGGCGAGATCGATCGCATCGTCAGCGCGTACACGCAAGGCGACTACGGGCCGCTCTTCGCCGCCTACGGGGAGAAGGTGCCCATCGACGAGCTGCGGGAGAAATACGAGGCCCGCGAGCGCATGCGCACGGAGAAGTTCGGGGCATTCCAGGGTTACGAGGTGCTCGGCACCGCGCCGTACCGCGAATACCTCTTCACGGTCGTGCGCTTCCGCTACGCGCGCGGCGACCTCACCCCGGCCTATGCGTGGGATCCGGGCGACGGCCGGCTGCTCGGCGTGGTCATGCGACCGGTGGATACGACGCGACGGCTCTACCCCGCCGCGGGGGGAGGATTCGTGTCTTGGGATGCGGACAGCGGGACATCCTATCCCGTGTCGCTGGAGTCGACCGCTCAGGGGGCGGTCATCCGCATCGGCGAGGGCGATCACGCCGTGATCGCGCGCAAGCCGAACTAGCCGAGCTAGTCGACCGCGATTTCGTGCGTCCAGCCGTGCGTATCCTCTACGTCGCCCCGCTGGATTTCGACCAGACGGTCGTAGAGCTTCTGCGTCCACGGCCCGATCTCGTCGTCGCGCGTCAGCCGGATCTCCTTGCCCTTGTAACCAAGAACGCAGACTGGCGTGATCACGGCCGCCGTCCCCACGGCGCCCGCCTCGGCGAAGCTGGCCAGCTCCTCCACGGGCACCGGACGGTGCTCAACCTGGAGCCCCAGGTCCTTCGCGATCTGCATCAGGCTCATGTTGGTGATGCTCCGGAGGATCGTGTCGCACTTGGGCGTGACGTACTTCCCGTCCTTGGTGATGCCGAAGAAGTTGGAGGCGCCGGTCTCCGTGACGAACTTCTTTTCCTTGGCGTCGAGATAGAGCGCCTCGGCGAAGCCCGCTTCGCGCGCCTTGGCCATGCCCCGCAGTCCGGCCGCGTAGTTGCCGCCGGTCTTTACGTCGCCGACGCCGTCGGGTGCTGCGCGGTCGATCACTTCCTCGACGAGGAGGCGGATCGGCTTCATACCACCCTTGAAGTAGGGCCCCACCGGGGTGGCTAGAACGATGAAGTCGTACTCCTTGGACGGCTTGATCCCCACTGTGCCGGTGACGCCGATCAGGAGCGGGCGCAGGTAAAGCGCCGCGCCGGTTCCGTACGGCGGGATGAACCGGCGGTTCACCTTGACCACGCGCTCGACGGCTTCCATGAACATGTCCGCCGTCGGCGTTGCCATGAAGAGCTTCTTGCCGGAGTGCTCGAGACGCTTGCCGTTCTCGTCGGGCCGGAAAGCGAGCACGCGGCCGTCCCGGGCCTCGAACACTTTGAGCCCCTCGAATACTTCCTGGCCGTAGTGGAGGCACGTGGACGCGATCGAGATCGAGATCTTGTCCTCCTCCACGACCTTCCCTTCGTCCCACTTGCCGTCTCGGTATGCGTATTGGACGTTGCCGTCCGTCTTCATGTAGTCGAACGGAAGCTGGTTCCAGTCGAGATTGACTTTTTCGACGATTTCCCTCATGTCAGACTTCCCGCGAGGAGGGTGAAACGGCATTGTTCGGATGAGGAATAACTTGCTTTGTGACAACAACTAACATAGACGCCCGCGGTGCGCCGTGTCAACGCTTTTCCGTGTCGCTAACGCGCGCCCCGGCACCATATTAAGGATGCGCACTGCGCTTGCGCGCGCGCCGTGCGTCCTTCTATACTGAGTAGGGAGAGGAACTGTCCACGCGGGCACGAACGGTTAACGGAGATCGCAAACGAGGAGGTGGCCCCGCTCATGTTCAAAGTCGTTCGCAAGCAGACGTTCTCGGAAAACCTCTATCTCGC
>JAOTVO010000233.1 GCA_029863355.1 Candidatus Krumholzibacteriia bacterium | reverse complement strand
GCGTCATGGAGACGTTCACCACCCTGCCGCGCGTGGCCACGGTGGTCTCCAAGGGCCCGACGCGCTCCAGCGTGATCCTCGACACCGGCATCCACGTGGACCTGCGCGTGGTGAAGGACGAGGAGTTCGCGTTCGCCGCGCACTATTTCACGGGGAGCAAGGCCCACAACACCGAAGTGCGCGCGCGCGCCAAGAAGCTCGGCTACAAGCTCAACGAGTATGGCCTCTTCGACGCCAACGACCGCGCCACGCCGTGCGCCGACGAGGCCGCGCTCTTCGCCGTTCTGGGCATGGACTACGTTCCCCCCGAGCTGCGCGAGCACACCGGCGAGATCGAGGCCGCCGCCGCGCACGCACTGCCGCGACTGATCGAAGAGGGCGACGTCCGCGGCGTCTTTCACTGCCACACCACGTACAGCGACGGCCACTCGACCCTGCGCGAGATGGCCGATGCGGCGCGCGCGCTGGGCCACCAGTACATCGGCACCGGCGACCACAGCCGCACCGCCGTATACGCGGGCGGCCTCTCCATCGAGAGCGTCGAGCGGCAGCGCGAGGAGATCGCGCGCCTCAACGAGGAGCTCACGCCGTTCGTGATCTTTCGCGGCATCGAATCCGACATCCTCCCCGACGGCTCCCTCGACTACCCCGACGACGTGCTCGCCCGCTTCGACTACGTCGTCGCCTCCATCCACGGCCAGTTCGGGCTGACAGAGACGCAGATGACAGCGCGCATCGTGCGCGCGATGGAGAACCCGTTCACCACCATGCTCGGCCACCCCACCGGGCGCGTGCTGCTCGCGCGCGAAGGCTACCCCGTGAACATTCAAGCCCTGATCGACGCCGCCGCCGCCAACGACGTGTTGATCGAGATCAACGCCTACCCCAACCGTCTCGACCTGGACTGGCGCTACATGAAGGCCGCCAAGGAGGACGGCGTGATGCTCGCCATCAACCCCGACGCCCACCACACCGACCACGTCGCCTATTTCCGCTACGGCGTGGGTGTGGCGCGCAAGGGTTGGCTGGAAAAAGCGGACGTGCTCAACTCGCGCACCGCCGCGCAGGCGCGCAAGTTCTTCGACGCGCGCAAGAGGAAGAAAGGAATCGCATGACCATAGCCAAGCGCAAGACAAAGACAAGGGCGAAGGCAAAGGCAAAGGCGAAGGCAAAGGCAAAGGCAAAGGCAAAGGCAAAGGCAAAGGCAAAGGCGAAGGCGAAGGCCAAAACGAAGAGGCGTCCGAGCACCGCCCAGGCGCGAGGGAAGACTAGGCCGAAGGCGGCGAAGCCCGCGCCGCGCCGGAGCCCGTCGGCGCTGCGCGAGCGCGCCCTCGCCATCGTCGCCGGCCTCGAGAAGGAACACCCCGAGGCGCACTGTGAGCTCGACTTCAGCAACGCGCTCGAGCTCCTCGTTGCCACCATCCTCTCCGCCCAGTGCACGGACGCGCGCGTCAACATGGTGACCAAGGATCTGTTTCGCAGATACAAGAAGGCGAAAAACTACATCGCCGTGCCGGTCGATGTGTTCGAAGACGAGATCCGCAGCACCGGTTTCTTCCGCAACAAAACCAAGGCCATCAAGGAGGCATGCACGTCGATCGTGGAGAAGTTCGAGGGCGAAGTGCCGCACACCATGGAGGGACTGCTCGAGCTTCCCGGCGTCGGCCGCAAGTCAGCCAACGTGATCCTCGCCAACGCCTTCGGCGTGCCCGGCATCGTCGTCGACACCCACATGCTGCGCCTGTCGCGGCGCCTGGGCCTCACCGACGAGACGGACCCCGTCAAGGTGGAGCAGGCGCTGATGGAGACCCTCCCCCCCGAGACCTGGATCAGCCTCTCGCGTCGCATCCCCTGGCACGGCCGCCGCGTGTGCACTGCGCGCAAGCCCACCTGCGACGCCTGCGCGGTCGCGCACCTCTGCCCGAAGCTGCTCTAACCGGCGCGGCGAGCAGGTGCTGACTTGACTTGCGTCCAATGCTGACGCTATTTTCTGGTTCATGAGTCAAGACGCCCCGTCCTCCCGCACGCGCGTCAAGCGCATGCCCAAGCGCGGTCACTACGACGCGGAGACCATCCACCGGATTCTCGACGAGGGCCTGGTCTGCCACGTCGGCTTCGTCGCGGACGGACAGCCCTACGTCATCCCCACCGCCTACGCGCGCGACGGCGACCGCCTCCTGCTGCACGGATCCAGCGCCAGCCGCCTGCTCAACGCGATCGCGAGCGGCGCGGACGTCTGCGTGACGGTCACGCAGATCGACGGCCTCGTGCTGGCGCGATCGGCGTTCCACCATTCGATGAACTACCGCTCGGTGGTGATCCTCGGGCGGGGCCGCGCCATCGAGGAGCCCGCGCCCAAGATGGAGGCGATCCGGTGCTTCATCGAGCACATGATCCCGGGCCGCTGGAAAGACGTGCGCGAGCCGGACGAGATCGAGATGAGGGCCACGCTGGTGGTCGAGATTCCCATCGACGAGTCCTCGGCGAAAATCCGCAGCGGCCCCCCGGTGGACGACGACGCAGACTACGCGCTTCCCTGCTGGGCGGGTGTGCTCCCGCTCGCCGTAGCGTCCGGCGCGCCGGTGCCCGACGAGCGTCTGCTCGATGGCGTCGATTTGCCCGATTATCTCGCCCGCTATGGGCCCGGACGCTAGCCTTCCCGCACGAAGCGCATCGTCACCAGACTGAGCGACAGTACGATGAGCGCCGTCACCCCCGCGTAGACGACGGCGAGCACCCACATCTCTCCCCCCGCCACCGCAACGATGGCATCGGTGACGCCGGAGGCGTCGGGCATGGAGGGCATCTGGCGCTGTGCGGTGAGCCGCGCGATCAGCGAGGCGAGCGCGTCCCGGTAGACGAAGGCAGCGAGCGCGGTGGCCAGGCACGCGTAGGTGGCGACGGCGGGCACGCCGGTGGCCGCGTCCAACCAGCGCCGCAGGCGCCCGCGCGACGGGTGCGGCGACGGTGCGGCGGCACGGGCCGCCGCGAAGACACCGCGCAGGAAGCCCTCGGCGGGCGGCACCTGCTCGCGCCGCGAGACGAGCGTCTCCTCCAGCGCCGTGAACGCGGCCAGCGACTCGCGAAGCGCCGGCAACCGCGCGAGCGCCGCTTCCACTTCGGCGCGTTCCGCCGCTGTCAGCTCGCCCGCCGCGTAGGCGGAGAGCATCGCTTCGATGCGTTCGCTATTCATGTGGCCCGTCCCTCCTCGTGCGGCCGGCCCGGCGCCGCCTCGCGCTCGAGGATCTCCTTGAGCTGCGCCTTGCCGCGGTGGATGTACGTCTTCACCGTGCCCAGCGGGATCTGCATCATCTCCGCAATCTCGTGGTACGAGCGATCACCCATGTAGCGCAGCTCCAGCGCCAGGCGGTGGCTCTCGTCGAGCCGCGCCATCGCCGCCTCCATGCGCTCGCCCAGCTCCCGCTGGCCGTAGGCCCGCTCCGGGCTCGTCGTTTCGGGGGCGGCCAACACCACGTCCTCGATGGGGGTGGTCTCGAAACGGCGCCGCTTGGCGGCGTTGAGCGCCTCGTTGCGCGCGATCTGGTAGACCCACGTGGAGAAACGCGCCTCGCCGCGAAACGACGGCAGGCCCCGGTGGATCTTGATGTAGACCTGTTGCAGCACGTCTTCCCCCTCGTCGCTGTCCCCGAGGATCCCCCGGATCACCGCGTACGCGGCGCCGTGGTGACGCCCGATGAGGTCGCGAAAGGCCTTCTCATTGCCTTGCAACGACTTAGCGATGAGCTCATGGTCGATATCTCCTGGCAACGAGGCCTCTCCCATGGGGTGAGACAACGCGGGCGGGGGCCGGGTTTCAGCGACCTCTCCGCTCGGCCGTGGCCGGGGCATCTCCATACGAATCCTGAAACCTCGGCGCGCCGGGCGCTGTCTCAGAGGGCGAACAGGGAGCGAAGAACGGCTCCCGTCGAATTCTAGGACAAGAGAAAGGACTCCGCCATGCCATTCGCCACCGTAGGACCCGAAACCGTCGCCGTACTCATTCCCATCTTCTTCGTGTTCGGCGCCGTGCTCGTCATCATCGCCTCCATCTTCGTGCGCGGCCGCAGCAAGGACCTCGAGCACCGCGAGCGCATCCTCGCCCTCGAGAAAGGCATCCCGCTGCCCGAGCAGCCCGAGAAGCTGCCCAAGCCGGTACACTCGGCCCGGCGCGCCTGGGGCCTCGTGCTGACCGGCATCGGGATCGCCCTGGTCATCGGCCTGGCCACGACCGACGGTGCCGAAGGCACCTGGGGATGGGGGTTCATGCCGCTGGCGATGGGCGTGGCCCTGCTCGTCGCGGCTCGCTTCGACAAGCGCGAGTACGACGACTTCATGCGCACGCGGGCCGAGAAGCCCCGAAACGGCGGCTACTCCCCCATGGGCTAGCGCCCGCTGCTCCGGCCGGGGCGTCGGCACCGCGCGGCAACTCCTTCGGTTGCGGTCCGGTGCCCCGGCCACCCCACCCTTCTCCGCTTCCCGGCCCGGGCGCCGGCGACTATAATCCCGAAGCGATGGGCATCTGGATGTTCAAAAGCCGCGCCT
>JAOTVO010000232.1 GCA_029863355.1 Candidatus Krumholzibacteriia bacterium | reverse complement strand
AAGCTGGACGTCGGGGACTCGAGCGAGATCACGTTGGGCTAGCAACAAGCGCGGCATCGTGCCCCACGGGCACGATCAAGGAGGATTGCATGGCTGGGAATCGACTGTTTACGTCTGAGTCGGTGACGGAGGGACACCCCGACAAGATTGCCGATCAGGTTTCCGACGCGGTACTCGACGAGATTCTGACGTCGGATCCCAACGGCAGAGTCGCGTGCGAGACCCTCGTCACCACCGGTCTCGTTCTCATCGCCGGCGAGATCACCACGACCGCTTACGTGGATATCCCAACCATCGCACGGGGCGTCGTGAAGGACATCGGCTACACGGACGCCGGCTTCGGCTTCGATTGGCAGACGTGCTCGGTCATCACCTCGATAGACGAGCAGTCGCCCGACATCGCCATGGGCGTAGTGGGCAAGGAAGGCGCCGGCGACCAGGGCATGATGTTCGGCTACGCGTGCCGCGAGACCGACGCGCTCATGCCCCTGCCCATCTTCCTCGCCCACCGGATGGCGGAGCGGCTCGCCTTTGTCCGCAAGAACGACCCCGCCGTGCCTTACCTGAGGCCGGACGGCAAGACGCAGGTGACGGTGGAATACGTGAACGGCAAGCCGGTGCGCGTCGATACGGTGGTCGTATCGACGCAACACGGCGAGGACGCGAGCGACGAGCGCATACGCACCGACATGCGCAAGCGCGTGGTAGAGCCGGTGTTGGCGAAACACGGTTACGGGGGGCAGGAATACCGCCTGCTCGTCAACCCCACCGGGCGTTTCGTGATGGGCGGTCCCAAGGCCGATTGCGGGCTGACCGGCCGCAAGATCATCGTGGATACATACGGCGGCATGGGCAGCCACGGCGGCGGCGCCTTTTCGGGAAAGGACCCGAGCAAGGTGGACCGCAGCGCATCCTACGCGGCGCGTCACATCGCCAAGAACGTGGTGGCCGCCGGCCTGGCCGATCAGTGCGAGATACAGATCGCCTACGCGATCGGCGAAAAAGAGCCCGTGTCGGTGATGGTGGACACGCAGGGCACGGGCAAGGTAGACGACGAGAAGCTGACGGCGGTGGTGCGCGAGGTATTCGACCTCACGCCGCGCGGAATCATCGATCGGCTTCAGCTGCGGCGGGGCATCTACCGCAAGACCGCCGCCTATGGGCACTTTGGCCGGGAGGACGAGGATTTCACGTGGGAGAAGACGGACTTCGTCGAAATCCTGAAGAGCAAGGTCTAGTCTCGCCGGGATCACCGACGCGATGACAAAAGGAAAGGACGGATCGACATGAGACACGACATCAAGGACATCGGGCTCGCCCCCGCGGGCAAGGACCGCATCGAGTGGGCCGACGACCGCATGCCCGTGCTGCGCTCCATCCGCGAGCGCTTCTCGAAGGAAAAGCCGCTCTCCGGGCTCCGCGTAGCGGCCTGCCTGCACGTGACCACGGAGACTGCCAATCTGATGCGCACGCTGGCCGCCGGCGGCGCCGAGGCCGCGCTGTGCGCGTCCAACCCGCTGTCGACGCAGGACGACGTCTCCGCCAGCCTGGTGGCCGACTACGGCATCGCCGTCTTCGCGATCCACGGCGAGGACAACGACAGCTACTACAGCCACATCAACGGCGTGCTCGACATCAAGCCGCAGATCACGATGGACGACGGCGCCGACCTGGTGTCCACCCTGCACTCGACGCGAGACGACGTGCTCAAGGGCGTCTTCGGCGGGACCGAGGAGACGACGACCGGGGTCATCCGGCTGCGCAGCATGCAGAAAGAGGGCGTGCTCAAGTACCCCATCATCGCGGTCAACGACGCCATGACGAAGCACTTCTTCGACAACCGCTACGGAACCGGCCAGAGCACGATCGACGGCATCATGCGCGCCACCAACATCCTCCTCTCCGGCACCAACTTCGTGATCGCCGGGTACGGCTGGTGCGGCCGCGGCGTGGCACAGCGGGCGCAGGGGATGGGAGCCAGCGTGATCATCCTCGAGGTCGACCCGGTGAAGGCGCTGGAGGCGGTCATGGACGGCTTCCGGGTGATGCCCGCCGCGCAGGCGGCCGAGATCGGCGACGTGTTCGTCACCCTGACGGGGAACATCGCGGTGCTGCGCCGCGAGCATTTCGAGCGCATGAAGGACGGCGCCGTCATCGCCAATTCGGGCCACTTCAACGTGGAGATCGATCTCGACTCCCTGGAGAAGATGGCGACGAAAAAGAAACGCGTCCGCAAGGACGTGGACCAGTACACGTTGACCAGCGGGCGGCGCCTCAACGTTCTCGGCGAGGGTCGTCTGATCAACCTGGCGGCGGCGGAGGGACACCCGGCGTCGGTGATGGACATGAGCTTCGCCAACCAGGCGCTCGCAGCGGAATACCTGGTGAGCCATCACGGCTCGCTCAAGCCGGAAGTCATCACCGTGCCCGAGCGCGTCGACAAGGAGATTGCGCGGCTGAAGCTGCACGCCATGGCCTGCGAGATCGATGTGCTCACCGACCAGCAGGCGCGCTACCTGGCCAGCTGGGAACAGGGCACGTAGACCCGCGGCGGGCTCAGTCCACGATCTTGAAGGTCGCCCGCCGGTAGACGACCGACTGCCAGTGCACGTCCTTGATCGTGGCCAGGAAGTCGTAGGTGCCGGGCTCGAGATTGTCGCTCTGGATAGTCACGTGCACGGGCTCGTCCGCGTGGTACCCGGAGCCGCGGAAGCGCGACGACACCACCGTGGGCTCGCCGTCGAAGCGGTCCCAGAAGCGTTTTTTGGCCGGCTCGTGGGGGACGATGCGGTACTCGATCTCGTACGATGTCAGGCCGTCCTCGCCGACTCCCAGGTTGTACAGCTCGAAGTAGATGGGCACCGGTGAGCCTCGCCGGTAGCGGCGCACGGGGTGGGGCACGACCTCGAGCGCGCCGCGGTTGAAGGGCGACTGCTTCTCGGCCGGCGCGATCTTCTGCGCGAAGAGGGCGTCGCTGATGGCGAGCTCGCCGCCGAACTCCCGAAAGGCGATGGTCGAGCGGTACGAGCTCACGCGGCGGAAGGGCGCAGCCGCGGAATCGGCGCCGCCCCGCCGCAACCGCGTCTCCTCCCCCGTCACCGCCACGCGGTAGTAGTCGCGCTCGAGCGAGAACACCAGCTGCGCCGGCAGCAGACGCGTCTCCTCCACGCTCGAATCCGGCGCGGGGACCACCACTTCGCGCCGCACGCGCGCCACCTCGCCGTAGTCCGCGTCCAGCACCACCGCCGTGGCAACGTAGCTGCGCGTGGCGCCCACCTCGTCGGCGCCGCGCGGCTCGACGGGAAACTCCACGTTCACCTCGATGCGGTTGATGCCCTCGCCCCCCTTGAACTGCTCGACCCCGAAGAAGAACAGCAGGTCCTCTCGCTCGAAGTTGAACGGATAGGAAGCGGGCGTGGTGTCCAGGGTTTCCTCGAAGCGGTTGGCCATCTCCTCGGCCTCTTTCATGATGAACTGCACGGACGGGTCGTTCGGAATCAGCGAGGGTGTATCCGGATCGACGGGCTCGTCCAGGCGCTCGGACACCCCGCGCATCCGCGGCCGCACCACCTTTTGCGGCTGCACCCCGAAAAACGCCTCCTCGACCGCGCCCCATTCGCGCCGGGCGTCGGGATCGATCTCGGGGTCGCGGTAGAACTCCAGGTACTCGGGCGGAAGCACGTTCTGCAGCGGCCGGTCCGCCTCGTAGAGCAGGTACTCTGCCAGCTCGGGGGTCATGTCCTGCGTGGCGCCCAGCGCGTTCACCGCGTAGACGTAGTGTCCGGATAGCGATTCGTCCCGCAAGACGACGACCATGGCGTGCCGCGCGTAGTACCAGAGCTCTCCGGGCGGGTGGGCCTTGCGCACGGTGACTTCCGCGGGGATCTTGGCGCGCACGTTGGGCGCTCCGTAGCGAACGAACACCTCGCCGCGCCTGTCCCAGCCCGGCCACGCCTTGCTCGCGAATAGCTGCCGCGCGATGTTCACGCGGATGTTGTGCTCGTCCATCATCTCGTTCTCGGGGGTCGTCGGCGTCGGATCCTCCGAGCGCCAGTAGCGTTCGATCCAGTCGCCGCGGCTCGAGTCGTCGGGGAGGGCGAAGAACTGCCGCATCTGGTAGCGGTTGAGCAGGTATTGCAGCCCCGCGATCCGGCGCTGCAGGGACGGGGACAGGCGCGCCACCTCTTCGCGGCCGATCCGGTACTCGTCTGCGCCGGCCAGGGCCGGGGCGGCGCAGACGACCGCGCAGGCGACGTGGAAAGCGGCTCTGATGCGTGCGTCGGCGGTCATGGAGATCGATCGGCGCTAGCGGTTTGCGCGCCACATCAGCGCGACACCGAGCACGAGAAATATAACATTTCCCAATTGCGCGGCAAGCAGGGGGGGGAGGACGCCGTTGTGGCCGAGCGTCTGTCCGACGCGGAGCAGGGCGTAGTACATGAAGCTGACCACCAGCGTCAGCCCGAAGCCGGTGGCGATCGACTGCTTGCGCTTGCCCGAGGCGAAGGCCACGCCGATGAGGACGAAGATGGAGCCGGCAAAGGGGAAGCTC
>JAOTVO010000231.1 GCA_029863355.1 Candidatus Krumholzibacteriia bacterium | reverse complement strand
AGGGAGCCGGTGCCGCGGACGACGGTGATCTTGTGTTTCTTCATCAGGAAATCCACGCCGCGCGAGTTCTGGTCGGCGACCTTGCGGCTGCGCTGCATCGCGACACCGTAGTCGGTCTTGGTCTCGCCGGTCGTGATACCGAAATCCTTCGCGTGTCTGAGGGCGTTTGCGAGATATGCCGAGTGCAGCAAAGCCTTGGTGGGGATACATCCGATGTTGACGCACACGCCCCCGAGCTTGTCCCGCTCGACGACCGCGGTCGCGAGGCCCAACTGAGCGGCCCGAATGGCGGCGACGTAGCCGGCGGGCCCGCCGCCGAGGATGATCACATCGAATTGGTGTGCCACGTTGATCTCCCTTTCAGCACAGCACGGACGCCAGCGGCTTCGCGCTCACAACAGCATCGCCAACGGGTTCTCCAGCATCTGCCTCAGTGTTTGTAGGAACGCCGCGCCGGTGGCGCCGTCGATCACGCGGTGATCGCAGCTCATCGTGACCCGCATCCGGCGCCGCACGCGCACCTCGCCGTCCACCGCGACTGGCCGCGGCGCGACCGCGCCGATCGCGAGGATGCCGGCCTCGGGTGGATTGATGACCGCCGTGAACTGATCGATCTCGAACATCCCGAGATTCGAGACGGAGAATGTCGCCCCGGTGTACTCCTCGGGTGTCAGTCGACGCTCGCGCGCCCGACGCGCGAGCGCGCGGGATTCCTCTCCGATCTCGAGCAGGGACTTGTGGTTGGCGTGCCGCACCACCGGCGTGATGAGCCCCTCTTCCACGGCGACCGCCATGCCGATGTGGACGTCGTTCCAGTAACGGATGTGGTCGTCCTGGAACCACGCGTTGCAGGCCCGATGCCGGACGAGGGCCGCCGCCGTGGCGCGCACGATAATGTCGTTGAACGAGACCTTGCCCCGGTCGCCGAGGTCGCGATTGAGCGCCTCCCGCGCCTCCGCCGCCCGTTCCATGTCGAGTTCCGCCGTGAGGTAGAAATGGGGAACGGGGCCGGTGGACGCGGCGAGGCGCTTCGCGATGGTCTTGCGGATCTGCGTGAGGGGGACGTCTTCGTAGGCTGCTCCACGCTCGGCGGCGGTGGGTGGGGCGGCCGCCGCGCGGGGACCCGCCGCCGCAGCGGAACGCGCCGCTGGCTGCCGACCGCCCTCGGTCGCTTCGACGTCCTGCTTCACGACGCGCCCCCCCGGCCCCGACCCCAGCACCGTTCGGATGTCCACGCCGCGGTCTCGCGCCAGTCGTCGCGCGAGCGGCGAGGCCCGGACGCGGGTGGCGTCCGCCGGAGCGAGAGCGGGAGCCGTCAGCCGGACCCCGGGTGCCGGACCCGCTGGGACCGCACTCGTGCCGGCTGCGGCGTCCGCCACCGCCGCGCCGGCGGCCCCTGCCGCGACAGTCTCGCCCGGAGTCCCGATATATCCCACGACGGCGCCCACAGCCACCGTCTTGCCTTCGGGCACGACGATCTTGATCAAGTGGCCATCCGCCCGGGCGACCAGCTCCATCACGGCCTTGTCCGTTTCGACCTCGGCCAGCGTCTCACCGGTCGAGACCGCCGCGCCCTCTGCCTTGAGCCACTTGACGAGCCGCCCCTCCTCCATGGTGGGCGACAGCGCTTCCATGTGGATCTTGGTCGCCATGGCTCAGTCGCGGTACAGCACCCGGCGTGCGGCGGCCACCACCGCCTCCGGACTGGGCTTTGCCGCGCGCTCGAGGAACTTGTTGTAGGGCATCGGCACGTCGGCCTGGGTGACGCGGAGCACGGGCGCGTCGAGGTGATCGAACGCATCGCGCTGAATGACGTCGACCACCTGGGCGCCGATGCCGCAGAAGGGCCAGCCTTCCTCCACCACGACGCAGCGATTGGTCTTGGCGACCGACGCGACGATCGCCGCCTCGTCCATGGGACGCAGCGAGCGCAGGTCCAACACCTCGGCCTGCACGTCCTGCTCCGCGAGCCGGTCGGCGGCCTTGAGCGCCGTCGATACCGCTTTCGAATGGCACACCAGGGTCACGTCGGTGCCGGCGCGCTTCACGTCGGCCACGCCGATTGGGACCAGATGCTCCCCTTCGGGTACTTCACCCTTGGTGTTGTACAGCATCTCGCCTTCGAGGACAATCACCGGATTGTTGTCGCGGATCGCCGCCTTGAGCAGCCCTTTGGCGTCGGCCGGGGTTCCCGGCGCGACGACCTTGAGTCCGGGAATGTGGGCGAGCCACGATTCCCACGCCTGCGAGTGCTGTGCGCCGAGCTGCAGCGCAGCGCCGTTCGGCCCTCGGAACACGATGGGAATCGGGAACTGCCCGCCGGACATGTACAGCAGCTTGGCGGCCGCATTGACGATCTGGTCGAGCGCGAGGAGTGCGAAGTTCCAGGTCATGAACTCGATGACGGGGCGCAAGCCCGCCATCGCCGCGCCGACGCCCATGCCCGCGAAGCCGAGCTCGGCGATCGGGGTATCGACGATGCGCCGCGGTCCGAACTCCTCCAACAGGCCGCGGCTCACCTTGTACGCGCCCTGATAGACCCCGACTTCCTCGCCCATGAGGAACACCTGCTCGTCGCGCTGCATCTCTTCGCGGAGAGCCTGGTTGAGCGCGTCGCGGAACGTCAGGGTGGGCATCCGACTACTCCGCCAACACGTGCGTGGTGAGGTCCCCAGGCTGGGGATCCGGGCTTTCCTCGGCGAACCGCAGCGACGCCTCGACCTCGGCGACGACATCGGCGTCGAGCGCCTCCAGGGCGGCGGTGTCGAGCGCCCCCTCGCCGGTGAGCTGCTCGCTCAGACGGACAATGGGGTCGCGACGCTTTTCCTCCTCGACCTCCTCCTTGGTGCGGTACACGCCATGGGTGGGATCCGACATCGAGTGCCCCATGAACCGGTAGGTCCGCACCTCGAGCAGGGTGGGGTGGCCGTGCTTGCGTGCCCGGGCCACGGCGCGCTGCGTCGCCGCGTAGACGTCCAGCACATCCATGCCGTTCACCAACTCGGCGGCCATGTCGTAGGAGCACGCGTGCTCGGCGACGTCGGTCACCGCGGCGACCCGCTCAAACGCCGTCCCCATCCCGTACCGGTTGTTCTCACAGACGTAGATGACGGGGCACTTGTATACCGAGGACATGTTCAGCGCTTCGTGGAATGCGCCGATGTTCACGGCGGCGTCGCCGAAGAAGCAGGCGCACACCTGGTCGCCGCCCCGGTAGCGGATGGCGAATCCGACGCCAGCGGCGAGCGGCAGATGCCCGCCCACGATGCCGTGGCCGCCCAGGAAGCCGATCGTGGCATCGAACAGGTGCATCGACCCACCCTTGCCGCCCGAGCAACCCGTGGCCTTGCCGTGCAGCTCCGCCATCAGGGCGTTGGCCGACATGCCGCGCGCCAGCGCCTGCCCGTGCTCGCGGTAGGACGAGATGACGTAATCGTCGCTGCGCAACGCAGCGATGACTCCCACCGCTACCGCCTCCTGCCCGATGTACAAGTGGCAGAAGCCGCCGATCTTGCCCAGCGCGTACGCTTCGGCCGCCTTCTCCTCGAACCGGCGGATCAGCAGCATCTGCCGTAACATCGTCTTGCGCAGGTCCAGCGCCACGTCGTGTTTCGCGGCGGCGGGCGCCGAGGTCAGGCGGGGTGCCATGGTCACCGGCTCGCGGCAGCCTGCGCCGCCTGCTCCCACGCGTGGTAGCTCGAGCGGACCAGCGGTCCGGCCTCGACGTGCCGGTAGCCCATCGCGTGCCCCAGCCGCCGCAGCTCGACGAATTCGTCCGGGGTGTACCACCGCGCCACCGGCAGGTGGTCGGTGGAGGGACGCAGGTACTGACCGATCGTCAGGATTTCGACCCCCTGCGCGCGGACGTCGCGCATCGCCGCCACCAGCTCGTCCCACTCCTCGCCCAGGCCGCAGATCAACCCGGACTTGGTGAGCAGGTCGGGCGCCATCTCTCGCGCGCGGCGCAGCAGCTCCAGGGCGCGCGGGTAGCGGCCGCCCGGTCGCGCGATGCGGTACAGACGCTCGATCGTCTCGAGGTTGTGGTTGAGAATGTCCGGGCGCGCGTCCACCACGATGCGCAGCGCCGCCGCGCTGCCCTTGAAGTCGGGGATCAGGACCTCGACGGAGGTGTCGGGCAGTTGGCTGCGAATCTCGCGCACGCACGCGGAGAACATCTCGGCACCGCCGTGCGGCAGGTCGTCGCGGTCCACGCTCGTGATGACGACGTGCTGCAGCCCCATCCGTGCCACCGCTTCCGCAAGCCGGCTCGGCTCCTGCTCGTCGAGCGGCGCGGGCGTTCCGTGGGCGACCGCGCAGTACGCACAGTTGCGGGTGCACACGTCGCCCAGGATCATGAAGGTGGCGGCCTTGTGCTCCCAGCACTCGCCGACATTGGGGCAATGCGCTTCCTCGCACACCGTGTGCAGCCCCAACTCGCGCATCATCCGCTTCACCTGCGCGTAGGTCGGGCCACCGGGGGCCTTCACCTTGAGCCACGGTGGCTTACGCTCCGGTGCGGCGGAGGCGGGTCGGCGGTCGATCTGGGTCAGTGGCAGT
>JAOTVO010000422.1 GCA_029863355.1 Candidatus Krumholzibacteriia bacterium | reverse complement strand
TGGTCGTGTTTACCGCGAGCGGTCGGCAGGGATCGGCCCGCGAAGCGGAGCGCCAGGTGGGCGGGGCACTGACCCTGATGCAGCAGGGCGACTTCGCCGCGGCGCAGGCCACCTTCCAGCAGGTGTACCAGCGCTTCGGCGGTCACCACGCGGCCGCGGCGCGCTTCTTCGCGGCGGAGTGCGAGCTACGCCAGGGTCGATTCTACGAGGCGCTGGCCGGATTCGACGGCTACCTCCAGCAGGCCGGCAAGTATCCGGTCTTCCGCGAGTCGGCGATGTCGGGCAAGGCACTGTGCCACGAGGGTCTGGGAGACTTCGCGCTGGCGGGCGAGACGCTGGCGAATCTCCTCGAGATGCTCGACGAGAAGGACCCGCGGTACCTGGACTCGGCCTTCCAGGCCGGCGAGTTTTTTGCAAAGGCCGGCGACAAGGACCGGGCGGCGACCCACTTCCGTCTGGTCTCTGACAAGGGCTCTGGCAACCTGAAGGATCGGGCCGGCGTGGCCCTGGCGATGCTGGGTCGCTAGGGAGCCTCTCTGGACCCGCCGCTGTACGCTGTTGACCGTCCGCACCGCCGAATCGGCCGCCCACACGCCGGCGGACCAGGAGCGCTGGTACGCCGCGCTGGGCTATCTGTTCTTCCTCTGCTTCGTCGCCCTCTGGAAGGGACGCGACAGCGCCTTCGTCCGCTTCCACAGCCGACAGGCGTTCCTGCTCTTCCTGTCCGAGTGCGTGGCGTTCATCCTGATCGTGATCATCGACAAGACCATCGGACGCCTGCCGTTCCTGGGCCTGCTCATCGTCGTCCTGGTCCAGATCTTCGTCTACCTCACGGCGCTGTTTCTCTCCGTGATGGGATTCGTGAAAGCGCTCTTCGGGGAGCGCTGGGAGATGCCGTTCTTCGGCCCGTACCGCGAGAAGGTGCCGCTCCTGTAGTCCCGGCCGCGCGCCGGGGCGACTGGAAACCAAACGCGAGAGGGAGGCCGTCCGGGACTTGGTTCGAGGATCCCCTGAGCGGCAGTCGCGAGTGGCGCATAATATAGATTATGTTAACCTGGGCTACCCAAGAGACCAGATTCCCACACCCCGCCCCTTTCGACCGCCCGAAGGGCGGTCGACTAAATAACAATATTAACGAGCTTCTTGGGGATGACGACGACCTTGCGCGGTGCCCGCTCACCGAGGATCTCGACGACGCGCGGGTGCGCGAGCGCGACCTCGCGCATGCGGGCCTCGTCGATGTTCGCATCCACGGTTTCGCGCGCGCGTATCTTGCTGTTGATCTGGATGACCAGCTCGATGGTGTCCTCGATCAGGTAGCGCGGGTCGGCTTTTGGCATGGGGTTGTCGAACACGGACTCGGCGTGGCCGAGGCGCTCCCATAGCTCCTCGCTCAGGTGCGGCGTCATGGGCGCGAGCAGGCGCACGATGGCGTCGGTGGCGAATCGGAGCACGGCGGCCTGCGGCGGCTCCAGGGCGCCCGCGACGGCGGCGTCGAAGGCGTACATCTCGTTGCAAAGCTCCATCGTGGCGCTGATCGCCGTATTGAAGTGGAAGCTGTCGTTGATGTCATCGACGACCCGCTGGATGGCCCAGTGGGCTTTGCGCAAGAGGCTCCGCGAGGGCTCGTCTAGAGCGTCGTGTGAGATGGTGCTCCTAACTGCTTGCCGCAGAACGTCTTCGTGCTTGGTGCTCATTCGCCAGACACGGTTGAGAAAGCGGTGGCAACCCTCCACGCTCTCGTCGCTCCACTCGATGTCCTTCTCGGGCGGGCCGCTGAAGAGGATGTAGAGGCGCATGGCGTCGGCTCCCATGCGCGCGATGAGCGGGTCCGGCGGCACCACGTTCCCTTTGCTCTTGGACATCTTCATGCCGTCCTTGCAGACCATGCCCTGCGTGAAGAGCCGGGCGAAGGGCTCGTCGAAGGAGACCTCTCCGCGCTGGTGGAGGAACTTGGTGATGAAGCGCGCGTAGAGCAGGTGCAGGATCGCGTGCTCGACACCGCCGATGTACTGGTCGACGGGAAGCCACGCGTCGACGAGCGTCTTGGCGAAGGGGCGCTTCGCGTCGTGCGGGTTGAGGTAGCGCAGGAAGTACCACGAAGAGTC
>JAOTVO010000024.1 GCA_029863355.1 Candidatus Krumholzibacteriia bacterium | reverse complement strand
GTCGGTGTCGCGCTCGGCGGGCCCGCCGCAGGCCGGGCAAGGCACCCGCCGGAAGGCGTCGCTGGTGGCCAGGGGGCTCTTGCCGTCGCCGCGCGGGCGAAACTCTACGTCGGCGGGCAGGAGGACCGGGAGGTCCTTCTCGGGCACGCGCACGGGTCCGCACGCGGGACAGTGGATCATGGGAATGGGCGCGCCCCAGTAGCGCTGGCGCGAGATGAGCCAATCGCGCAGGCGGTAGTTCGTGCGCAACTCGGCCAGGCCGCGCGCGGCCAGGTCCGCGGAGAGGCGCGCGAAGCCCTGTTCGCTGGTGAGCCCGTCGTAGGCTCCGCTCTTCTGCATCACGCCCTTGCCCTCGTAGGCGGCATCCGGCGGCGCGCTCTCGCCCGCGAGTGGGGCGACCACATCGCGGATCTCGATGTCGTGGGTCCGCGCGAATTCGAAGTCGCGCTGGTCGTGCGCGGGCACCGCCATGATGGCGCCGGTTCCGTACTCCATGAGCACGTAGGGAGCCGCGTAGATGGGGACCGCTTCCCCGCTGGCGGGATTGACGGCGCGCGCGCCGAGGAAGACGCCCTCCCGGCTCGGCTCGGTGCGCGCGCGGCCGCTGCGCCGCTCTGCCGCGTAGCGCTCCAGCGCGGCGCGCAACTCGGACTCGCGCGGATTGCCCGCCACCAGTCGCTCCACTTCCGGATGCTCGGGCGAGAGCACCAAAAAGGTCGCTCCGAAGAGCGTATCCGGCCGCGTGGTGAACACCGGAACGTGGCGGTCGCTGCCCTCGACCGCGAAGCGTACCACCAGGCCGTGGCTGCGGTCGATCCAGTTGCGCTGCATGGCGACGACGCGCTCCGGCCAGTGCGCGAGCCCGGCGAGGTCGTCGAGCAGGGCGTCGGCGAAGGCCGTGATGCGAAAGAACCACTGCTCGAGAAAGCGTTCCTCGATGGGGGTGCCGCAACGCTCGCACGCGCCGTCGGTGACCTGCTCGTTGGCCAGAACGGTCTTGCATGAGGGGCACCAGTTGACCGAAGCCGCCTTGCGATAGGCTAGGTCGCTCTCGTGCAGCTTGAGGAAGAGCCACTGCGTCCAGCGGTAGTACTCCGGCTCGCAAGAGGTCACTTCCCTGCTCCAGTCGTACACCACCCCCCAGTCGTGGAACTGCCGCTTCATGCGCGCGATGTTCTCGCGGGTCCACTGGCCGGGGTGAATGTCCCTCTGGATGGCGGCGTTCTCCGCGGGCAGCCCAAAGGCGTCCCAGCCCATGGGGGCGAGCACCTCGTAGCCCTCCATTTTCTTGAAGCGCGCGAGCGCGTCGCCGATGATGTAGTTGCGGCCGTGCCCGACGTGCAGTTCGCCCGACGGGTACGGGAACATCATCAGACAGTAGTACTTGGGCCGAGGGCTGTCGGGGTCCATGCGGAATAGACCGCGCTGTACCCACCGGCGCTGCCACTTGCTCTCGATGTCTGCGTGCGGGTACTTTGCCATCGCTTCCCATTCAGGACTCGTCCGCGAGCGCGGCCAGGACGTGGTACTCCTCTCCCACCTGGTCGACCTTGACCGTCGCGCCCAACTCGCCGAGGTGCGAGGCGACGGCGTCGGCCGCGTCGGCGGCGCTCACCACGACGCGCAGCAGCGTCGGGTGCTGCTGCGCGAGCGCCGTATCCACCATCATGCGGGCCCCCGGGCCGGAGAGGCCCCGGGCGTTGATCTTGAACTCGTGTTCCATAGTGGGAAGCGCGCCCGACTCTATGCCGCGGGCGGCGGCGTGGCAAGGGGTTTTCCCACGTGCCACGCGAGCAGGGCCTCTTCGATGACGGTGCGCGCTTCGAGCTGTGTGGTCTTGATCTTGAGGTCCGCCCAACGCAGATTGGCGAGCAGCAACTCGGGGTCACGCCCGCGCAGCGCCTCCGCCTGGCCGCGCAGCGCCTCCGCGAAGAACGGACTAGCCGAAGAGACGAGGCGCGAGGCCAGCTCGTGCCCCGTGACCGCGGAGCGGCCCGCCGCGCGCACGACGGCGCGCACCTCCATGAGCTGCACGGCGCGCCGCAGCAGCATGGACAGCACGAAGACGGCGTCGTCGCCGCCGTCCAGCACCACGCCCAGCTTCTCCAGCAAGGCGCCGGGGTCGCTGCGGCCGACGTCGTCGAGGAGCGAAAAGAGGCTTTCGCCGCGATAGCGCCCCACGACGTTTGCGACGAGGTCTCGCTCGATGCGGCGCGCCTCGCCCGCGGCGAGGACGATCTTCTCCATCTCGTTGGTCAGGTCCGACAGGTGGGTACCGACGGATTCGAGCAGGAGGTCGAGCGCTTCCGGCGCGATCTGGAAGCCCTCCTTGCGCAGGCGCGACACCAGTCGCTCGGCCGTCTCGCGGTCGTCCAGGTGGCGGAACTCGAAGGCCAGCCCGCGCTTCGCGGCCACCTTGACCAGCCGTTTGGCGCGGGCCGAGTCGAGCCGTTCGGCGGTGGACTCGACGACGAGCACGACGGAATCGCTGACGGCCTCGGCGCGCTCGATGACGAAATCCTTGTGGGCGGTGGACAGCGCGTCGAAGTTCCTGAGAATCACGAGTCGGCGCTGGTCGAAGAGACCGAAGCTCTGTATGCGGTCGTCGAAAACGACGGGGTCGAACTCGTCGCCGTGCAGGATGTCGAGGCTGAAGGCCCGCTCGCCCGCGGGCAGCACGGCGTCGATCAGCGTGCGCACGAATTCCCGCTTGAGGTACTCCTCCGGCCCGTAGAGAAAGTAGAGCGACGCCACCTTCCCCCGCTTGGTCGAGTCGAATAGCTTCCGATATGCCTGCAGGGCGCGTCCCACGCTTACCAGTCCTGCACGGTCAGGTTGAGGATGCGCTCCGTGATCTCGCGAATCGACTCGGCCACGGCGTCGTTGAACGTATTGGCGTCCGGTTTGTCGATGAAGTAGGAGCCGTCACCGACCAGGACGCGGTCGCTCCAAATGGGCTCGTTGGTGCGCCGGTTGTAGAGGGTCACGCGCACCCTCACGACGACGCGGTACTCTTCCGCATTGAGATCGAGGTTGAAGGAGAAGGGGCGGTTCTGGAACTCGACGATGCTCCCGTCGAGGACGGCGTCCGCGTCGCTCTCGTCGGCGACCCGGAGGGTGTTGTCCTCGATGAGGTAGAGGATGACGCTCTCGGTAACGGTGATCTCGAGGTTGGGCTCGCTCGTCTGGTTGTTGAAAAAGGGAACGTGAATGCTCTTTATGTCCTTGGCGGTACGGGTGGTGGTGTTGTAACCGCAGGCGACGAAGAGCACGGCGAGCAGGAGCGCCGGGCTAGTGCGTACGCACTTCGTTGTCATCGTTGATCCCGAAGCTCTTCATGCGGTAGCGCAGCTTGTCGCGCTTCATGTTGAGCAGCCGGGCCGTCCGGCTCTGGTTCCACCCCGCCTGCTCGGAAGCCTTGACGATCAGCTCCTTCTCCACTTCGGTGACGAGGCGCTCGAAGTCCACGCCGTCCTCGGGGATGGGTTGGGTGAGCATGGCGTCGATGCGGCGGCCGATGCTGCTGTCGTCGCTGCGGGGTGCGGAAAAGGGCAGCATCTCGGCGCCGATCGCGTCCCCGTCCTCCAGAAGGACGACGCGCTCGATGACGTTCTTGAGCTCGCGGATGTTGCCCGGCCAGGGGTAGCCGAGCAGCATGCCGCGGGCCTCGTCGGTGATCGTCTCGAAGTGTTTGTTGAACTTGGTGTTGAAGTTATTGACGAAGTAGTTGACGAATTTCAGCAAGTCCTCCTTGCGCTCGCGAAGCGGCGCGATGTAGAGAGGCACGACCTTGAGCCGGTAGAAGAGATCGGCGCGGAAACGGTTCTCGTCCACTTCCCTCTGCAGGTCCCGGTTGGTGGCGCTGATCACGCGCACGCTCACGTTGATGTCCTGGGTCCCGCCCAGGCGGCGAAACTCCATGCGCTCGAGCACCCGCAAGAGCTTCACCTGAATGGTGAGGCTCATCTCGGCGATCTCGTCCAGGAACAGGGTCCCGCGGTTGGCCATCTCGAGCAGGCCTTGCTTCTGCTGCTTGGCGTCGGTGAAGGCGCCCTTCTCGTAGCCGAAGAGCTCGCTCTCCAGCAGCTGCTCGGGCAGGCTCGCACAGTTGATATCCATGAAAGGCTTCTCGGCGCGCGCGCTGAAACGGTGAATGAGGCGGGCCACCATCTCCTTGCCCACGCCGCTCTCGCCCTCGATGAGCACGGTGGTGGTATCGCTCTTGGCCACCTGCTGCGACACCTCGTAGACTCGCTTCATGGCCGGGCTGTCGCCGAGGATGTAGTCGAAGCCGAGATCGGGGTCCATCTGGCGCTTGAGCTGCAGCACCTCGCGGTTGAGACGCTCGCTCTCCAGCCCCTTGCGGATGACGAGCAGGAGCTGGTCGAGGTTGATGGGCTTGCTGACGAAGTCGTACGCTCCGTGTTTCATGGCCGTCACTGCGGTCTCGATGTCCCCGAAGGCGGTGATCATGATCACGGCGATCTCGGGAAAGATCTCCTTGATCCGGCGCAGCACCTCGAGGCCGTCGATGTCGGGGAGCTTCAGGTCGAGCAGGACCAGGTCGGGCATTACCTGGCGCGTCTTCTCGATCGCGTCGGCGCCGGTGCTGGCCGTTACCGCCTCGTAGCCCTCCTGCGTGAGCGTCTTCTCCAGGAAGAAGCGGATGGTGTCCTGATCATCAACGAGTAGGATTACTGACTTCACTGGAGCCCCCATGGTGCACGCTCTCCACGGGCAGGTAGACGGTGAACGCCGCGCCCTCCCCGTGCCTGCTATCCACGTAGATATACCCGCCGTGCCGCTCGACGATGCTGTGCGTGACGTAGAGACCCAGGCCGGTGCCCTCCGCCTTGTTGGAAAAGAAAGGCTCGAAGACGCGGCTCTTGTCTTCCTCCGCGATGCCCAGCCCACGGTCGCGAACCTCGATGATAACAAAATCCCGCACTGCGTCAAACAAAACGTCGGGCGGCGCGGCCGGGAAGGAGACGCTGACGGTGACTTCCGACCCGTGCGAACTGGCCTCGATGGCGTTCTTGACGAGGTTGATGATCACCTGGGTGATGCGGTCGACGTCGATCTCCACCAGCGGACCGTCGGGCGGGCTCTCGACGCGAACGGTGACGCCGCGCTGGCGGGCCGGCTCGGCGAGCGTGGCCGCGGCCGACCGGATTACCTGCTCGAGGTTGGCGCGTGTGTAGAGGAGGTCGCCGATCCGGACCACGTTCATGAGATCGCCGATGAGCCGGTCGATGCGGGACACCTCTTCCAGGATGAAATCGAGGTTCTCCCCCTGCCCCTCGGCCACGTGGCCGGAGCGCTTCAGATACTGGATGCCGGCGGCGATGCCGGTGAGCGGATTGCGGATCTCGTGGGCGATCGAGGAGGAAAAGCGACCCAGCGCGGCCAGCTTCTCCAGGTGCACGATCTGCTCCTCCATGCGCCTGACGTGCGCGATGTCGTCGAAAACGGCCAGCACGCCCTGCACGGCGCGGCGCTCGTCGATCAGGAAGGACGTGTTGAGGATGATGGGGTCGGAGCGCCCGCTCTTGCGCATGACCCAGGCTTCCTGCTGGAGGCTCTTGCGGCCCCTCGAGAGCGTGCGCAGCAAGGGGTTCTCTCCCTCGCCCGTCTGGCTCGAGGTGATGAGACGGTCGATGCTCATGCCGCGCATCTCCTCCACCGCGTAGCCCGTGATACGGGAGGCGGCCTCGTTGGCGAAGAGCACGTGGCCGTCGACGCCGACCGTGACCAGCCCGTTGAGCATGCTGTTGATCACGTTGTCGCGGTAAGTCTCCTCCTGCTTCAGCTCGGCGAAGAGGCGGTTGTTCTCCAGCATGGTGCTGAGCTGGACGGCGAGCGTCTCCACGGAGACGAGGTCGACCTTGCTCAGAGTCGCCGCCTTGAAACCGTCGGTGACGCCGACCACGCCCAGGATGGGAACGCGCCCGCACCCCGGGCAGCGATACTCGGCCTGGATGCTCGTGGCCTCGCGCTCGACCTGGTTCATGGCCAGGATGCAGTGCTCGCGCTTGTCGCAGTCTTGGGTGGCATTGCTCTTGACTAGGGGCACGACGAGGTACGACTTCAACGTGCTGTCGCCGAAGAGGGGCTCTCCCCCCACACGGCCGAGGGGGTGAACTTCGGGGTCGCGGATCAGCACCGAGTGGTGCATCTGCAGGGACTTGCGCAGGAGACCGTCCGCGTCGGCGATGCGCAGGGCCGTCTCCTCGTACTGCAGGCCGTTGGGCGTGTCGCGGAACACGTAGAAGTTAAACTCGTGGCGCTCGGGCTGGAAAATGCCGACGAAGACCTCGCGATAGCCCAGCCCCTTGCTGAGGAAGTTGATGACGGCGTCGACGACCTTGGCCTCGTCGAGCGACGAGACGAGCGTCAGACCGATCTCCTTGATCGAGAGCAGCTGGATGTTCTTCTCCACGAGCTGGAAGTTCTTGCGCTCCAGCTCCGTCACCAGCTCCTTGAAGGTCTTGTAGATGCCCTCGTCCGCGGTCCGGGGGTCGATGCGACCGACGCCGGCGAGGACAGCGCCGTGTGCGCCGCGCATGTTGTCGATGATGGTCTGGTAGCGCCGGCTCACCGCCCGCGACTCTACGGCCAGGTGCACCGCGGCGAGCACGATGGCGATGGGGACGAAGGCGTACCAGGGCAGCGCGCGCGCGAGCAGGGCGAAGAGCAGCACGTAGAGCGCGGCGTGCAGGGCGAGGCGCGCGCGCGGGATGTGGGAGAGGGCGCCCATGGCTAGCTCCGCGCCGGGGTCAGGAGCCCGTGCTCGGCCAGCCGGTCGGCGACGTGCGCGATGGTGTCGAAGGCGATGCCCGAGCGCTCGGCGATGTCGAGCAGGGAGTGGCGGCCGTCGCACTGGTTGAGCACCCAGAACATGGCCAGTTCCTCGGTCTGCCCCGATTTGAGTCCGCCGATCACGTTGTACAGGCCGCGCCGGCCCAGCTGGGGCTCGCACTTGGGATTCGTGTTCAGCCACGTGCCGTCGTTCTCGAGCGTCTCCAGCAGGCGGAGGTAGACCTGGAGCGACTCGGCCAGGTGCCGCGGCCGCACGAAGTCGAGGTTGTCGGCCGACGTATGGTACTCCGGAAAGCGCCCGTGCGTCGTGCGGCTCAGTGAGCCCACGGGGAGGTCGAAGCCCGGCGAGCAATAGTTGCGCTCGTCATAGCCGTAGGGAAAGAAGTCGATCACCTCGTGCTCGAAGCCGCTGTGGCGCAGCACGTGCGCGGCCGCACGGTCGACATCCGCGTCGCCGCGCCGCGACCGCTTGTAGGTAAAGGCACCGGCGTCCCCCACGCAGGTGACCACCAGGCCGTGGCGGATGCGGCCGGCACGCTCTTCATTGCGTGCCAGCCACGTGATGGAGCCGATGATGGTCGGAATGAACACAAAGCGATAGGTGAGACGCGGCCGCCGCTCCGCCAGGAGCCGCGCCAGACAAGTCGAGAGCACCACGCCGCTCAGATTGTCGTTGCACAACGACGGGTGGCAGGCGTGGGCCGAGATCAGCACCTCGGCCTCTTCCCTGCCCTCCACCACGCACTCGGCGTAGTCGAGTTGGCCATCCTCCAGCGTGGAGTCGATCACCACCTCGTACTCGCCGTCCTGGAGCGATTCCAGCTGGCGGTGAGTCAGGCAGAACCCCCAGTTCTCTCGATAGTAGGACGCGCGGTACGGGATCCAGTCCGGGTGCTCGGGCAGGGAGTGCAGATGAGGGCGCAGGTCCCGCAGCTGCATGCGCTCGTGCACGGGGACGCTGTAGCCGACGACGTGCAAGCTCGAGCGCTGCAGATCCACCACCTTCACGCCGCGGGCGTCCTTGATGTAGGCGTCGCGCAGGTTCCACTCGCGCGGAACCGTCCAGTCGAACACCGGCGTGCCGGAGGGAACGCGGTGCACCTCCAGGGGGATCTCCCCGCGCAGCGCGGTGAAGGTGTCGCGGATGCCCTGCCCCGTGATGCTGCGGCAGATGGGGTAAAGACGCTCCATGAGCGCGTGCATCTCCAGGCCCGCGCGCTGGAAATCGACATCGGTGAACAAACGCGTCAGCCCCATGCTCGCCCTACGCGCCCGGCATGTTCACGCGCCACTCGCTGGGCACCCAGATCAGCCCCCAGCGGCTGTGCATGCCGCGGCCCTTGTGCACCCCGCTCGTGGGCACGTCCACATCGAGCGCGAGGCAGTGGTCCAGAATGTCGTAAGGCTGGCCGGGCATGACAAGCCACAGGGACACATAGTAACGTCTGGGAAGCAGCGGAAGGGAGGGAATGACGAGGTCGATGTAGCCGCTTCCTGGCTGCATCCCGGCGATGGTGCAGCCGGCCACGTACGAGCTGATGGTCGCGATCAGCGCTCCCATGTCGGAGAACACGCGGAGGGCGAAGCGCGGATCCTTCACGGCCTCGTGGACCTGGAAGTGCAGGCGCGCCCGCAGCGGCTCGCCGGTGCGGAACACCGTCACGGGGTTGCCCTCGGCGTCCATGAATTCGATACGCGTGTAGCGCGCCGCGCCGTTGCCGCCGCGGCCGGCGATCTGCGTCAGGTCGTGCCCGTCGCCGCTCGCCTCCGCGAAGGTCGTGAGGTAGCTGTGGATCACTTCCCCGGAGGGCCCGTCCTCGCGCAGCTTACCCGCGTCGACCCAGATGGTGCGCGGGCAGAGACTCTCGATGGCGGACATGTTGTGCGACACGAACAGAACGGTGCGTCCGCCCGAGCGCAGGTCATCCATCGCGTTGAGGCAGCGCTTCTGGAACTCGGCGTCTCCGACGGCGAGCACCTCGTCGACGAAGAGGACGTCGGGATCCATGTGCGCCGCCACCGCGAAGCCGAGCCGCAGCCGCATGCCCGAGGAGTAGCGCTTGATGGGTGTGTCGATGAACTTCTCCACGCCGGCGAAATCGACGATTTTGGAAAAGCGCTCTTCGATCTCGCGCTTGCGCATGCCGAGGATGGAGCCGTTGAGGTAGATGTTCTCGCGCCCGGTGAGCTCGTCGTGGAAACCCGTGCCCACCTCGATCAAGGACGCCACGCGCCCGCGCACGCGCACCCGTCCCGCCGTCGGATAGGTAATGCGCGACAGGATCTTGAGCAGCGTGCTCTTCCCCGCCCCGTTGCGGCCGACGATGCCCACGACTTCACCCTCCTCGACGGAGAAGCTGACGTCGTCGAGGGCGAGGATCGTGTTGACGTCCCTCCGGCGGCGGCGCATGCGCAGCGCGTTGACGATCACATCGCGCAGCATGGTCTCGTGCTTCAGCGCCCCGAGGCGGTACTGTTTGGAGAGATTCTCGACGCGGATGGCTTCGGTCATGGCGTCAGATCAGGTCGGCAAAGGCCCTTTCCGTCTTCCGGAAGTAAATGGTGGCGACGATGAGCAGACCCGTGATCACGGCGATGGACACCCCCAGCTCGCCCAGGTCGATGGTGCGCCCGGGCAAGGCCGCGGCCCGGAAGGCGTTGATCAGGCCCACCATTGGGTTGAGCCTGAGCAACGTCTGGTACTGCTCGGGGACGGCGCTCGTGGGGTAGATCACCGGCGAGACGAACAGCATGGCCTGGATGAAAAACGGGATCGTGTACTTGATGTCCCTGTATTTGACGTTCAGCGCGGAGAAAATCATGCCCACGGCCACGACGAAGGCCACCGTGGGCACCAGGAGCACGGGCCACAGGAGCAGCCCCCACCCGAGGGGGAATCCGTAGTACAGCATGATCGCCACCAGCACGACCGCCGCGATGAAGAAATCGACGACTCCGCCCAGCGCGGCGGCCGCGGGGATGATGGCCCGCGGGAAGTAGACCTTGCTGATCAGCCTGGAGTTGGCCAGGAGGCTGTTGCCGGACAGCGGCATCGCCTGCTGGAAATAGGTCCACGGCACCAGCGCGCTGTAGCTGAACACCGGGTAGGGCACGCCCTCGCTGTCGATCCCGGCCATGCGGCCGAAGAAGAGCGTGAACACGATCATCATGAAGAAGGGCTGAATCACCGCCCAAGCGGCTCCCAGCACGGTCTGCTTGTAGCGGATCTTGACGTCGCGCCAGACCAGGAAGTAGAAGAGCTCCCGGTAGCGAAAGTATTCGAGCAGCCATTCTCCGCGCATCGTCCGCAGCGCCTCCGTCACCAGATCACCTTGCGCGCGTAGAACGCCTCGGCGAAACGAGTGGGTGAGTTGGATTCCATGCCGCGCAGCCGCATCAGGCCCATGAACAGCCCCTCGTCGAACCAGTGCTTGTCGCCCTGTGTGGGAAAACCCTCGCGCAGGTACTCGACCTTGCGCCGGCACACCGCCTCGTCGAGATGGACGAAGAGGTTGGGCGCGCCCATGTCCCCGTCCCACTTGGGCACCTCGTATTCCAGGATGAGGTGCGAGCGAAACGTGTTCCAGGTGAGCTCGCACACGAGGCGGTGGTCCTGGTGCAAGTCGTGGCGATAGTGGGTAAACACGACGTCGGGCCGGATGCGCCGCTTGATCTCTTCGAAGTAGTTCTTGATCTTGGCGCCCTCGTAGGGAAAGAAGCCGTCGCGAAACCGGTGAATCTCCACCGACCGCTTGGCCGCATCGGCCAGGAAGCGCTGCGCCGAGGCTTCGGCCTCTCCTCCGCGCCCCCCGTCGCCGCTGAACACGATCCAGTGCACCTCGGCCCCGGGGTGGGCTGCGACGAGCTTTAGGACGGTGCCGCCGCAACCGATCTCGATATCGTCGCTGTGCGCACCGAGGCAGAGCACCGTGCCGATCTTCTCTTTGAACGGGTTCATGGTCCTTCGTTTCCTCGGCGCCGGGGCCCGTCCGCGGACCACAGCGTCCACGGGGCTCGCCCGTGGGCGTACATCTCCTCCAGCATCTGCCGCTCCTTGAACGTATCCATGCAGACGAAGAAGCCGTCGTAGCGGTAAGCGGCCAGCTTCTGCTCGGCGATGAGACGATCGAACGGCTCCTCGACCAGCTCCTCGCCGTCGCGCATGTAGTCGAATATTTCCTTGCGCAGCACGAAGTAGCCGCCGTTGATCCACGCGTCGGACTGGCTCACGTGCCGGATGCGGCTGACCCTCTGTCGCTCATCCATGGTGACCAGGTGGAAGCTCTGGCTCGGACGCACGCACAGGAAGCTCGCCGCGCAGCGGCGTCGTTCGAACTCTCCGATCATGGCGTCCAGGGGCACGTTCGTCAAGTTGTCGCTGTAGTTGGCCAGGAAGACTTCCTCGCCCTCGAGGTGGTCGCGAACGGCGGCCAGCCGCCCCCCGATGTTCGTGGTCATCCCCGTGTCGACGAAGGTGATGCGCCAGTCGTGGATGTCCGTGTTCATCAGCTCCACCCGGCCGCCCTCGCTCAGGGTGAAATCGTTCGACAGCGCCTCGTTGTAGTTGAGGAAGTAGTTCTTGATCACGTCGGCTCTGTAGCCGAGGCAGAGGATGAAGTCCTTGTGCCCCCAGTGGGCGTAGTACTTCATCACGTGCCACAGGATGGGACGGTATCCGATGGGCACCATGGGCTTGGGCACCTCCTCGGAGTACTCCCGGATCCGCATCCCCAGCCCGCCGCAAAACAGGACCACTTTCATGGTGTCTCCTTCCCTTGTCCGGCGTGGTTCCGGCGTCCCAATCCGATTCCTTCGTAGCGCGGCAACGAACGCTTGTCCAGCATGCGCCGCCCGTCCACGACCACCGGGGCCGGATCGCGGCCGCGCAGCAGCTCGGGGAGGCGTTCGTAGGCCGACCAGCGCGTGACCAGCACGATCGCATCCGTGTCGGCCAGCGCGTCGTCGAGGACCTCGCAGTAGCGCACCCCTCCCTCCGCGAACGCGGCCCGCGCTGCGGGCACGGCCACCGGGTCGTGCGCGCTCACCACGGCCCCCTCGGCGAGGAGCAGGCGCATCACCTGAAAGGCCGGCGACTCGCGGACGTCGTCGGTGTCCGGCTTGAAGGCCAGCCCCAGCACCGCCACCCGCACGCCGCGCAGCGAGGGGAAGCGCCGCCGGAGCAGGGCCACGACCTCGCCCGGCTGCTCGCGGTTGGTGGCCAGCACCGCCTCCAGGAGCGGCATGGGGCGGCCGAGCGCTGCCCCGTGGGCGGCGAGCGCGCTCACGTCCTTGGGCAAGCAGCTGCCGCCGAAGCCGCAGCCCGCCTCCAGGAAGCGGGCGATGGGCGCCTGCGTGGGGCGGCCGTCGGGCCCGGGTACGGTCAGGTAGAGCGAGCGGTGGACGCCGTCCAGCACGTCGGCCCCGTCGATCTCGCCGATGGCGACACCGAGGTTGGCGATCTCGTTGGCGAAGGAGATCATCGTCGCCAGGAGCGCGTTGGAGGCGTACTTGATCATCTCGGCCGTCGCGTTGTTCGTGCGGATCGTCGGCACGCCCGGGAAAGGCGCGTAGAGCGCCTCCAGCGCGTCGAGGGTGCGTTCGTCCGCGCCCCCGAGGACGAAGCGGTCGGGGTGCATGAAATCCTCCACCGCGCGGCCCTCCGTGAGAAACTCGGGGTTCATGCCCAGGCCGAAGGCGCCGCGGTCGCGCCCCGAGGACTCCTCCAGGATGGGCCCGACCACGCCGTCGGTGGTCCCGGGCACGACCGTGCTCTTGACGACGACCGCGTGGTAGTCGCGCTTGCCGCCCATGGCCTCGCCGATCTCGCGTGCCGCCTGGCGCACGTAGCGCAGGTCGATGCGTCGCCCGTCGAACGGCGTGCCCACGGCGATGAGCGTCAGCTCGCTATCCTCGACGGCGCGGCGCAGGTCTGTGGTCGCCTGGAGGCGGCGCCCGATCTGGCGCGCCATGAGCGCGTCGAGTCCCGGCTCGTGGATCGGCACTTCGCCGCGCGCGATGCGCCCGACCTTGTCGGCGTCGTTGTCCACGCAGATCACCGTGTGTCCCTTCTCGGCGAGACACACCCCGCTGACCAGGCCGACGTAGCCGGTGCCGACCACGGATACGCGCATCAGGCGTCCTCCCCCTCGCGGTTGTAGTGGTACCAGACCAGCGCGCGCCGCAGGCCCTCCTCGAGCGCAATCGACGGGGCGAAGCCCAGTTCCCGGCGCGACTTCGTGAGGTCCGGGCAGCGCCGGTTGGGGTTGTCCACCAGATAGACCCCCTCGGCGGCGCGTCCGGCCACCACCTTCCCCTGGTACCCGAAGAGGTCGCGCGCGAGCGCCACCAGGCGCTCCGCCAACTCGCGCATGGACACTTCGGGCGAGTCGATGCCCACGTTGTAGGGCTCGCCGGCCCGCCCGCGCACCAGGGCCTTGTAGTAGCCGCACATTGCGTCGGCGACGTAGCAGAACGTGCGCGTGGGGGCGCCGTCCGAGAGCATCACGATGTCGCGGCCGGCCAGCAGGTCGCGGGCAAAGTCGGGGATCACGCGGCGGTCGCTGATCTTGAGGCCGGGCCCGTAGTTGTTGAAGGGTCGCACCATGCGCACGGGCACGCCGTGGACCTGAGCGAAGTTCACGCACAGGGTCTCCCCGTAGCGCTTGGATTCGTCGTAGCACGCGCGGGGACCGGTGCAGGAGACGCTGCCGCGATAGTCTTCCGGCGTGGGAATCGAGTCGGGCGGCGGATCGCCGTAGATCTCGCTGCTCGAGAAGAAGATGAAACCCGTCAGCGCCCGGCCCCGCTCGCCCTGCCGCCGCGCGTACTCGAGCAGGCTGCGCAGCCCGCCGATGTTGGCGTCCATGGTCTCGATGGGAAAGCGGCGGTAGTAGGTGGGCGAGGCGATGCCCGCCGCGTGCACGACAAAGGCGAAGTCCGGCATGTCCCCGGGAAGCGGCTGCGTGATGTCGTGGCGCACGAGGGTCAGGTGGGGAGCGCCGTCCAGGGCGCTCAGCCAGCCGGGGACGCCGCGCGCGTAGTTGTCGTACACGGTCAGGTCGATGGCCTGCGCGTCCGGCGAGTTGCGGTTGTGGTGCAGCACGCCCTGCACCATGTAGTAACCGAGGAAACCGGCGCCGCCGGTCAGGAGCAGTCGCTTCCCCGCCATGGCGGCGAACTCGTCGCGCAGGTTGGCGCTCATGTGGTCGAGATCGCGGTCGATGAGTTGTTGCAGCGTTTCCATTGTGCCCTCTCCAGCGCCTCTCAGTCGAACACCCGCACCTCGGGGATGGGAACCACGAACTTGCCCCCCCACTCCCGAATGTGCGCCATCTGCTTCATTATCTCTTCCTTTAGGTTCCAGGGAAGGATGAAGACGTAGTCCGGTTTCGTCTCGCGGATCCGCTCCGGGGCATGGATGGGGATGTGCGTGCCGGGGGTGAACGTTCCCTGCTTGTGGGGGCTGCGGTCGACCGTGTAATCGAGGAAATCGGTTCCGATGCCACAGTAGTTCAACAGGGTGTTGCCCTTGCCGGGCGCGCCGTACCCCACGATGCGCTTGCCCCGCCCCTTGGCCTCGACGAGGAAGCTCAAGATGGCGCGCTTGGTGGCCTTGACGCGCTCGTCGAACGAATAGTAGAGGGCCATGTCGTCCACGCCCCAGCGCTTCTCCCTTTCCTTGAGCCCCACCGCCCGCGCGGTGACGGCACGCGCCTCGTCCGCGGGGTGTCGCCCGTAGATGCGGAGCGAGCCGCCGTGGGTGCCCAGCTCCTCTACGTCGAACAGCGTGATGCCGTGCGCGGCGAAGACCTTCTCCACCGTGGTGAAGGAGAAGTATGAGAAGTGCTCGTGGTAGATGGTGTCGAACTGGTTCTGCTCGACGAGTTGCATGAGGTGCGGGAACTCCATGGTGATGACCCCGTTCGGCGCGAGCAGGACGTGCATGCCCTCGACGAAGTCATTGAGGTCGGGCACGTGCGCCAGCACATTGTTGCCGAGGAGCAGATCGGCGGCGCCGTGCGCCTCGCGCAGCTTGCGCGCGGTGGCCTCGCCGAAGAACTCCACCACGGTCCGGATGCCCTTCTCCCTGGCCACCTCCGCGACGTTGGCCGCCGGCTCCACGCCCAGGACGGGGATTCCCTTCTCCACGAAGTACTGGAGGAGGTAGCCGTCGTTGCTCGCGACCTCGACGACCAGGCTCTTGGCCCCGAGGCCCAGCCGGTCGGTCATGTCCTCCGTGTAACGCTGCGCATGACGCAGCCACGTGTCCGCATAGGAGGAGAAATACGCATAGTCGCCGAAGATCTCCTCCGGGCTCACGTATTCGCCCAGCTGCACCAGCTTGCACCGGCGGCAGACCAGCGCGTGGAGCGGATAGAAGCGCTCCATGTCGTTGAGCTCCTCGCGCTTGACGTGCCTCTGGCACAGCGGCGTCATGCCCAGGTCGGCGAAGGTGTCCTCGAGCCTCGTCCCGCAGAACCGGCACGGGATGCCGATCTCGTCCAGCGGGTGCTTCACCCGCGCTCGGTTGGTCGTGTCCGCCACGGCGTCCTCCGTTTGCTTCGGGCGAATCCCGCCCGTCATTCAGTCGGCGGCGCGCCGGCCAGGGCCCGGAAGCGCTCCGGGTAGTCCCCGCCCAGCCGCTCGCACAGCGTGCCGGCAATCCGCTCCACCAGCGCGCCCCAGTCGTGGCGCCGCGCGACGCGGCGCCGCTGCTCGACGGCGGCGGGCCCCTGCGCCTCCGGCGCGAGCGCGGCCGCTATCGCCGCGTCCCACTCGTCGACCGAGCGGGCGATTCTCACCACGCCCTCGAAGTCGCGCAGCGAACGGATGTCGCTGCCCACCACCGGCCGCCCCGCCGCGAGAAACTCGTGCAGCTTCAGCGGGAAGATGTACCGCGTGTAGTTGTTGAGGGCGTAGCTTAGCAGGCCCACGTCGACGTGTCGTGTGTAACCCGGGATCTCGCCCACGGGCTTCGCACCCAGGTAGTGGACGTTGGGACGCGCGAAGAGCGCTTCCTGCTGCGCACGACGGTCCCCGAGAAAGCCCAGAGGCCCGACGAACACGAAAGACCACTCGGGGCGGCGCTGGGCCAGGGCGGCGAGAAGGTCCCAGTCGAGCTGGACCTTGATGCGCCCCACGTAGCCGGCGCGGGGCCGGGGCACGTCGCGCAGATCCTCCGGCTCGGGGGCGTCGGCGGCGAAAGCGGCATAGTCGACGCCGTTGGTCACCTGGGCGGTCCTGGGGTTGATGCCGCCTTTCTTCTCCATGAGCGCCGGGGAGTGGATGAACACCTGGTCGACGCGCGCGATCACGGAGCGCTCCAGCTCGCTCACCGGCGCTTCCACGTCGGCGAAGGTGTACTCGTCGGCGATGTGATAGCAGCTGACGTCGTGCGCGACCTGGTCGAGCGCGGTCGCGAACTCCGGGCGCCAGAGGTAGAGCAGCACGCGGCGGCAGCCGCGGCGCGAGAGCACGGCGCGCGCACGCCGCAAGCGCGCGCGCTCGGTGCCCTCCTGCAGCAGCCGCGGTTTGAAGAAGCGCGGAAGCAGCGGCCCGTGCCGGTAGACCGAAAAGCCCGAAGCGGGCGGCGGCGTGGCGTCGCTGAGGCCGATGGGGCGCGCGGCGCGCGCGCGCCAGGCTTCGCGCCAGCCCCGCGGCGGATCCACCCAGACCACGTGGAAGTAGCACGCCAGGCGGCTCAGTATCTGCTGCCGAGACAACCACATACCGCCCCAGGGCTCGGCAACGACGGCGACCACGCCGACCTCGGGAAAGAGCGGCCCGGCGCCTTGCGGCGGCGCGCTCAGCCCAGTCGCCGGTGCACCCGGTTGCATCATTGCGCCCCCCGGCGTCGCGCGCCGCCCAGCAGGCGGACCACGCGCCGCTTGACCGGCCGCAGCAGGTAGCGAAGCGCGTAGCTCCAATCCTCGAGCAAGCCGCCCGCGTTGCGCCACGCCCACCGCGCCATGACCGCGCGGCACCTCACCCGCTCGCCGGCCGGGATGGGCGCGCGCCGTACGGCGGCGAGGTAGCCGAAGAGCTCCCGCGCCCAGGGAAAGGCCGGCTTGCCCTCCTGGGCGGGGTCGAACCACGCGCTTCGCTCCTGGCGCGAGGTGTACTGCATCACCGAGCGCCCGCGGTGGTGCCGGTGAATGAAGAGATACTCGGGGACCTCGTGGATCTTCCCGGCCAGCCCGATCTCCGCCAGGAGCACACGGTCACAGTCGGCGTAGTTGCCCAGGAGCGGGGTGCGGCGGAGCACGTCCGTGCGCATCACGCCGAACACCGACTCCAGCGTGTAGTCATTGCGGACGAGCT
>JAOTVO010000230.1 GCA_029863355.1 Candidatus Krumholzibacteriia bacterium | reverse complement strand
TGAGTGCCGCTCCCGACTCCACGGCCGATCGGACCGCGCAGCCTGGCTCATCGTTGTGGCCGCAGTCGCGGAAGCGGCACTCACCGGCGAGCTGCTCGATGTCCGAGAAGGCCGTAGAGATGCCCTCTTCCGCACCCGTCAGCCCGAGCGCCCGCAACCCCGGCGTGTCGATGATGACGCCGCAGCCGGCAATCTTGATCAACTCGCGTGCGACCGTGGTGTGGCGCCCCCGCCCGTCGCCTACACGAACCTCGCGAGTCGCCTGGCGCTCCTCACCGAGGAGCGCATTGATCAGCGTGGACTTGCCGGCACCCGAGGGCCCGATCAAGACCGCGGTGCGATGGCCTGAGATGTATGCGAGAAGCTGCTCGGCGCTCTCACGTTCCAGGGCGTTTGCCAAGAGCACATCCACGCCGAGCGCGATGGACTCGACGGTCGCCAGCGATGTGTCTGCGTCGGAGGACACATCCGCTTTGGTCAGCACCACCACCGGGATGGCGCCTGAGTCCCACGCCAGCGATAGTTCGCGCTCGATACGGCGCAGGTTAGGCGGCTCGGCGATCGGATGGACGACGAACACGGTGTCGATGTTGACGGCCAGCACCTGCGTGTCGGACGTCACCCCCGGGTCGCCGCGCGTGATGGCGTTCTTGCGTTCGAGCACGGCTTCGATGAGCGGGACGTCGAGATCTTCGGACGCCAGCACGGCGGTCCAATCACCGACCACCGGCAAGTCCGCCGGACCGCTGGCCGCCTTTAGAAGGCGAACCGACGGCTTCGCGCGCACGACACCGGTCCGCGTAGCGACCAGTGAACTGCCACGGTCGCTTCTGACCACGCGTGCGGGTGTCACATCCACCGCGGCGTGCGGCTCGAAGAGCGCCTGCCAGTGCGGTGACCACCCCAATTCCGTAAGTGTCGAGATGTCAGTCAATAGCGGCCCCGACCTAGCAACTCAATCACACTCAAGCCGACCAGTAACAAGACCTGCGCCGAGTCTAGCAAAGCGCCGAAGACCGTGGCAATGGGTGGCCGTTCACGAGCCGCTCCGCTGGCGCCTTGACCGGAGTCAACGATCCCCGTACCCTCACGTGCGATGAATGCGCCTGCCAGACCCGTGGTTCTCGCCTTGATCGGCGTCGCGCTGACGGCCGGCACCTCCAGCGGCCGCGAGGGGATCCGGCCCCACCTCGACACCGAAGGACTGCCCGAGTACCTGCGCGATCGCGGCGTGGGTGTCCCCGCCTCCCAGTTCGGTATCTACGTCCAGAAGGGGCAGTTCATCGTCTACCCCTACTTCGAGTATTACCGCGATTCCGACGCCGAGTACGCGCCCAACGAGCTCGGACTCACCCAGGACACCGACTACCGCGGCAAGTACGAGGCCTTCGAGTACCTTCTCTATCTCGGCTACGGGATCTCCCGCCGCCTCATGCTCGAGGTCGAGGCGGCGTACATCGACGCCGCGCTCGAGACCAGCCCCGACGACCCATCCGGGCTTCCGCCCAAGATCGAGGAGAGCGGACTCGGGGACGTCGAGAGTCAGCTCCGCTGGCGCTGGCGAGAGGAGACCAAGGGCGGCCCCGAGCTCTTCAGCTACTTCGAGACCGTCTTCCCCATCCAGGACAAGGGCTCCCTCATCGGGACCACCGACTGGGAGTTCCAGCTCGGCTTCGGCGCCATTCGCGGCTTCTCCTGGGGCACCCTGACCGGACGCCTCGCCATCGAGTACGAAGCCGCCGAGAAGAGCGTCGCCCTCGGCGAGGCTGCCGTCGAGTACCTCAAGCGCCTCTCACCCAAGTGGCGGTTCTTCGGGAGCATCGAAGGAACCGGCGACGAAGTCGAGGCCATCACCGAATTCCAATGGCACTTCGCCCGCTTCGCCTGCCTCAAGCTCAACAGCGCCTTCGGTGTGACCTCCAAAGCCCCCGACTGGGCCCCCGAGGTCGGCGTTCTGTTCAGCTTCTAGCTCGGAGCGAAGCCGTCAGTCCCTGAAGAGAATAACCCGGCCCCAGACGCCCGGGCGCCTCCGGGTGAGGTACGTGCCGGCCAGGAGCACCGCGAGCGCGTTGGCCGCCACGATCGACCACCAGGGCAGGAGCGGACGGATGGGACTCGTCAAGAGGCCGACCGCTACGATGGTGACCACGAACCCCGCCACGATGACGAGCAAAACCACCGGCCCCCTCGACGGGTGCCGCTCGGAATACGCGACGAGCCCGGTCACGATGAGACCGATCGCCAGCGAGACGAGGAGATGGAGCGCGTTGTACCAGGCGATCGCCGACACGTCCAGCTCGATGGGCAGACCCAGGATGGCGCGGTCGCGCAACCCCCTGAAGACCGACTTGCCGAGAAGATCGACCGTGTACAGCGCGCCACGGGCCGCGAGCAGATCGAAGACCGCATAGAACGCCGCGACGGACGCGTAAGCGATAAGCCCCACGATCAAACCGTCACGTATCGTTCGACGCATCGTTGCCACGGTGACCTCCTGCGCTGAATGAAGGCGCGCGCTCCCCTCGCCGACGAAGGGAATCCTATACTCGCCCCTGGGGCAATTGTCAACGGAACCCTGGCGTACCGCTCAGAGACTGTGCTATAGTTGTCCCATGAACCGACGAACTGACCTTCGAGCGTCGGTCATCCTCGCGGGTCTCTTGCTCGCCACGGGACCGCTCGCTTCCCTCTCTCATGCCGAGCGCTCCACCGACGGCGAGGAGGAGCTCCTCCCCATCCACGAGACCGCGGCCGAGCGCGCGCTCGCGCAGCTGCTTCCTCGCGTGGTCCTAGTGAACGACCCGCCACCGGCAGGACCCATTCGCAACGTGGCCGAGTTCGAGCCCTGCAGCGGCGCGCTCATTCGCTATCCGCTCGGGATCTCTTACGCGCTCGTCAAGGAGATGGCCGAGGATGTCACCGTCCATGTGGTCGTCTCCAGCACCTACCACGCGACAGCCGCCGCCAACTTCCTCAGCCAAGGCGTCGACACGGCGCGCTGCGAGTTCATCGTCGAGCCCAACAACTCCATTTGGACCCGCGACTACGGCCCCTGGTTCGTCTTCGACGGCAACGGCGACCAGGTGATCCTCGACCATTTCTACAATCGCACCGCACGTGCCGCCGACAACGCAATTCCTATCGCGCTGGGGGCGCGCTGGGGAATCCCCGTGGTGACGCACGACCTCTGGCACACCGGTGGGAACTACATGACCGAAGGGCACGGGCTGTCGTTCTCCAGCGATCTCGTGTGGCACGAGAACGGCCCCATGGCGCCCCCAGAGGTCGCCCAGTTCATGCTCGACTACTACGGCGTGGACGACTACGCCGTGCTCCCCGACATCGCCCTCGGCGGCATCCATCACATCGACACGTGGGGAAAGCTCCTCGACGAAGAGACCGTACTCATGAAGCAGGTCGATCCCTCGCACCCCGACTACGATCGCATCGAGGCAAACGTGGCGACCGTATCCAGCCTCACCAACAAGTACGGCCGCCCCTTCCAGGTGGTGCGCCTATTCTGCCCGTCGATTTCGTCCGGTAACGTGGCCGCGTACACCAACGCGCTGATTCTCAATGACAAGGTGCTCGTGCCCACCTTCGACCTGCCGGCCGACGACGCCGCAGCCCTGCAGGTTTATCGCGACCACATGCCCGGTTACGAAGTGCTCGGCTTCAGCGGCGGCTGGCTCTCCGACGACGCGCTCCACTGCCGCGTCATGGGGATCCACGATCGCTACCTGCTGCGCGTCGACCACGACCGCGTCCAGCAGGCGCCCGGCGGCCTCCCCATTCCCGTGACCTTCTACGCCGACGACCGCAGCGAAGCCGGCATCGATCCCACCGGTACGGCACTCTACTGGCGAGAAACAGGCGCGCCAACGTTCCAGATGGTGAACCTGGTCCCCGACACCGAGCCCGACTGGTACCGCGCGCAAATCCCCGCCCAGAACCCCGGCACGCAAGTCGAGTACTACCTCACCGCCCGCGACTCCACCGGCCGCGTCGCGTCCCGGCCCCGAACCGCACCCGCGGCCGCCTACGACCTGACTATCGACGGGCCCACCGGCATCCGCCCCACTGGCAAGACACCCAGACTCACCCTCACCGTCGGCCCATCCCCCTTCCGCCACCGGACCGTCGTACGCTTCCAACTCCAGAAGCCCGGCCCCGCCACCCTCGCCGTCTACGACGTGCGCGGACGCCGCATCGCGCGCCTCCTCGAAGGCACGTTGCCGGCCGAACAGCAAGAGATGGAATGGAATGGAACATGCTCTGACGGAACGTCCGCCCCCACCGGCGTCTACTTCGTGGTCCTCGAGGCGGGTGGCCAGCGCCTGGCGCGACGCGTCACGCTCCTGCGATAGCAGCAGCCTACTCGGTGCCAGCCCGCCGAGTGGATCGGCCCGCGACCGCGCACCCTTCCAGGCGCCTGCCCTCGCGAACCAGTACCGCCCGCAGCGGAGACTCCGCACCCGACGTGCTGTCCACGCACAGTGAACTCCTGATGGTCAGCATGAGAACCTCTTCCCCGTCTGCGTCCGTTCTCCTGGCCTCGTATTGCCAGCTCGGCGCATCCACC
>JAOTVO010000013.1 GCA_029863355.1 Candidatus Krumholzibacteriia bacterium | reverse complement strand
CTCCATCCGCAACTACCCGAAGAACACCGAGATCGACACGCGGCTCACGTACATGCCGGGCAACGTGATGAAAGTCAACTTGCCCAACGTGCCCGATCCGCGCTACATCCAGATCGGCGTGCACTACTCGATCCGCGAGCTGCCCGAGGAGCCGATGACGCCGCGCATCGCGGACGACCGCGTGGGGTACTTCACGACGATTCACAAGGACTTCTCGAGAGAGAAGCAGGAGTCTTTCTTCGTCCACTACTCCAACCGCTGGCGACTGGAGAAGAAGGACCCCGACGCTGCCCTCTCCGAGCCTAAGCAGCCGATTGTCTTCTACCTCGACCACACCATTCCCGAAGAGTACGTGCCGTACATCAAAGAGGGCGTGGAGTGGTGGCAGCGCTCCTACGAGAAGGCGGGTTTCAAGAACGCCATCATCGCCAAACCGGCGCCCAGCCCCGAGGAGGATCCGGAGTACGATCCCGAGGACGCGCGCTACAACACGATCCGCTGGAACACGTCCGACTCGCCCATGTACGGCGCCATCGGCCCCTCGCGAGTCGATCCGCGCACGGGCGAGATCATCGACGCGGACATTCTCTTCGAGCACGCCATGGTTTCCAGTTTCGGCAAGGCCTACCGGCGCATGGCCGGGCCGCGCGAGGCGCTCATGTCGATCGACCCCGTCCTGGAGACGTTCTGGCTCACCGATGAGGAGCGCGCGGCGAGGCCGTCGTTGGAGGACATCCCGCAACTGAGGGGCAAGCAGGACCTGTTCTGCGCGCTCAACGATTGCATGCTCCTGGGCGGTCACTTCCTCGGCATCAACCTGATGACCAACGGGATCATCGATCCCAACGGCGAGATGCCCAAGGAGTTCGTGGCGGCGGCGCTTCGTTTCGTGGCCGCGCACGAGGTGGGACACACGCTGGGGCTGCGCCACAATTTCATGAGCTCGGGGGCCACGCCCTACGCGAGCCTCAACGACAAGGAGAAGATCGAGCGCATGGGCATGACCGGATCGGTCATGGACTACCCCACCCCCAACGTGGCCTTCAACGCGGCCGACCAGGGCTACTATTACACGCCCAACGTCGGGACCTGCGACGACTGGGCCATCACCTGGGGGTATTCCACCGTCGACGGCAAGGACGAGTGGGAGCAGAGCAAGGCGCTGGAGCCCGTCGCCCAGAAGTGTACCGAGAAGTCCAACCTCTACGGCGCCGACGAGGACACTTATCCGCTGGCGGCGCTCGATCCGCGCAGCAACACCAACGACCTCTCCGACGACCCCATGGCCTGGGCCAAGGAGCGCGCGTCCATCTGCGACGACCTGCTCCGCTCGGGCAAGCTCGAGGACCGGGTGATCGCCAACGGCGAGAGCTGGACGGGGTTGCGCAGCGCCGTGCAGACGCTGTTCGTGCAGAAGTACATCGCGAACACCGTCGCCGTGAAGTATGTCGGTGGATCCTATACCTCCCGGGCGCACAAGGGAGGCGGCGATCTGCCGATCGAGCCGGTGCCGGCCGCGACGCAGAAGGAAGCGCTCGATTTCGTCATCGAGAACTCGTTGCGTTCGAGCGCCTACGCGCTCCCGGCGGATCTGCTGAACCGCCTCCAGGACGACAAACTGCGGACCTGGGAAAACAACCTCTTCCAGATGGGACGCCGCTTCGACTTTCCGATGGCGGACTGGGTGGCGGCCCTCCAGTATGGCACGCTGACCCGGCTGATGAACCCGGTGCTCCAGGCGCGCGTCGTGGAGAACGAGTACAAAGTGGACAAGCCGTTCACCCTGGCTCAGGTCTACGCGTCGCTCACGCGGGCCATCTGGACGGACAACCCCACGCCGCGCGGGAGGACGGCGCTGTGGGATCGCAACCTGCAGCGGTTGTACGCGGACCGGCTGATCCAGCAGATCACCTGGCCGCTGAAGATGATGCCCGCCCCGTACTCCATGATGCCGGAGGAGGCCGTCGCGCTCTCGCGGCTCAGCCTGCGCCGGATCAAGGCGTCGGCGGAGACCGCGCTCAAGACGCAGGGCCTCGACGACGCCACCAACGCGCATTTGATGGAGACGGTCGCGCGCATCGACCGTGCGCTCGACGCCAACCGCGTCGTCGGTTTCTAGGCCGGACCCGCCCGCAGCGACCGGTGACGGCAACGATGGAGAGGGAGCCCCTCGGGGCTCCCTCTCCGTCTTTCTGTATCCACCGGCGAAATGTCCCTGGGTCCCCCGCGAGCCGGGCGTGTAAGATGCCCGGAAAGGAGGAGGCGCCAATGGACGCGCACGTCACCACGCAAACACTCCCGCTGACGCACAACGTGGCCGGACTCATGCCCTCGGCCACCGTGGCCATCAACGACCTCTCCAACGCGCTGCAGAGGCAGGGACGCGAGGTCTTCAAGCTGGGACTCGGGCAGTCGCCTTTCCCCGTTCCCGACTGCGTCGTGGAAGCGCTGCGCGCGAACGCGCACCAGAGGGATTACCTTCCTACGCAGGGGCTATGGGAGCTGCGCGAGGCGGTCGCTCGCGTCCACTGCCGCGCGTTCGACATCGACGCCGGCCCCGAGAACGTGCTCATCGGCCCGGGCTCCAAGGAGCTGATGTTCCTGCTGCAGCTTTGCTACGACGGCGACATCCTCATACCCTCGCCGTCGTGGGTGAGCTACGCGCCGCAGGCGAGGATCGTCGGGCACCGTATTGTGCGCGTCGACACCTCCCACGCGACCAAGTGGTTCCCCACGCCGGAAACGCTGGAGGCACTGTGCGCCGCCGACCCGCGACAGCCGCGGATCCTCATCCTCAATCACCCCTCGAACCCCACCGGCGCTACGCTGGAACGGGACGAGCTGATGGCGCTGGCCGACGTGGCGCGCCGCTACGACGTCGTCGTCCTCTCCGACGAGATCTACGCGCGCACGCAGCACGCCGGTTCCCATACGTCGATCGTACCCATCTACCCCGAGGGATCGATCCTGAGCAGCGGGCTCAGCAAGTGGTGTGGCGCGGGGGGGTGGCGCCTGGGCGTGTTCGTCTTTCCCGACCGCCTGCGCTGGCTGCAGGACGCGATGGCGGCGGTGGGCACGGAGACGTTCACCTCCACGAGCGCGCCCATCCAGTACGCCGCGGTGCGCGCGTTCGAGGAGGGCCCCGAGATCGAGGAATACCTGCTGCTTTCGCGGCGGATCCTGCGGGCTGGGGGCGCGCTGCTCTACGAGCGCCTGCGCGCGGCCGGCGCGGAGGTCGTGCGCCCGGCCGGCGCGTTCTACCTGTTCCCCGACTTCTCTGCCCAACGCGAGCGCTTCGCCGCGCGCGGCCTCTCCACGAGCACCGAGCTGTGTCGCCGCCTGCTGGAGGACACGGGCGTGGCCGTCCTCCCCGGCAGCGAGTTCGGCCGTCCCGAGCAGGAGCTGACCATGCGCATCGCGTACGTGGACTTCGACGGCCAGGAGGCGCTCGAGGCGTCGCGCGCGATCCCGCAGGGGAGCGAGCTCGACGCCGCGTTCATCCGCGCGCATTGCTCGCGCGTGGTCGAAGCGATGGACAGGCTGTGCGCGTGGATGGACCGCGGTCCCGCAGCGTGAAGGCCTCGAACTCGACCGCTCCCCGCGCCTAGCCCTGCTCTCCCTGGCCCGGTGGCCGTTCCGCATCGGCGGCACGCGACCGGCGCAGCAGCATGAACAACCCGATCAGCACGAGGATGAGCGGCCAGCCCTTGCTAAAGAGCCAAGCCACGTATCGCAAGTCGGCCACGCTGTCGAGAACGAGCACCCCGCCCGGGATCAGCGGCCACCAGTGTGTGCGGCGCCGGAAAGCCAGATCGACCACGAAGATCCCGATGAAGCCGAGTCCCAGCCCCACCTGGCTGAAGTCGCGGAAGTCTATGGACGAGCGCTCGCCGAGCGCGCCGAGTCCCAGGCCGAGCAGGATGCACCCCGGCACGAGCAGGTTGTACTGGCGCCGGTAGAGGTAGCCGACCAGGAACAGTCCGCCGAGCGCTAGGTACACGAGCACCTCGGCGGGTCCCTTGGTCATCTGCAGCGCAAAGAAAACGGCGCCGATCACGATCAAGGCGACGGCGGCGCTGGTCCGCCGCCCACGGGTATCATTGTCCAACATGACATCACCTCGGGGGATGGGTTCAGGGTCGATTGTAACGGCCCCAGGGCGAGGCGGCGCAAGGACAGAACGCGGATCAGCGGTGGTTTTTGCAACCGGCCCATGGTATAATCGCCCGATATTCACGTGTGAATGCCAGCCCAACCGAACCTGTCACCCAGGGAGGACATCCGAATGCGCACGCCAACCTCGCGTGCGGTGAGCCCCCCGCAGACACCCGGCCGTCCCCGCAGAAAGCAGTACCGGTGGACCCCTCGTGGCGCCTTCATCCTGGCGCTAGCGGTTATCCTGGTGTCTCTACTCGCCGCCACGCCGCACGAAGTCGTTTCCACGGACCGCAAGCAGAGCGTCTGGCAACCCGAGATCTCGCCCATGGGCAAGATCGCGCGCGGCGACGAGCCGCGCCCCGTCGTTCCCGAGTGGCGCGGAGGTCCCGCGCCCGATCTCGCTCCGGGCGCGGTGACGACGCTCCAGAGCGACGACCGCCTGGTCCACAGCCCGTTCGCGCCCGATTTCCAGTCGGAGACGACGATCGCGGCCAACGGCAACTGGGTGGTCGTCGGCTACAACGATATCCGTGGCTTCGGTCTGCCCAACGTCAGCGTCTCCGGCGTGGCTTACTCGCACGATGGCGGCGTGACGTGGACGGACAACGCCCAGCTGCCCACCTCGGGCGCGGGCGACCAGGTCTTCGGCGACCCCGACGTCAAGTCGTGGACCGACGGCGCCAACGTCTTCTTCGTCTACTCGTCGCTCTACACGAACCCGTTGGGCAACTCGAGCCTGTGCGTGCACGTCTCCACCGACGGCGGCGTGACCTGGCTGGGGCCGCGCGAGGTCACCACGGCGACGAGCCCGACCGACTTTCCCGACAAGGAGTTCATCGACGTTGACCCGGAGACGGGCCGCATCATCGTGAGCTGGACCAACTTCGGCGCCAGCACGACGATGCGCGTCACCTACTCCGACGACCTCGGCCTCACCTGGAACGGCCCGTGGGTCTTTCCCGCGGCGTCGGCGGGGCAGGGCTCGGTCCCGCGCTGCGACCCGACTTCGCTCATGGCGTACGTGGTATGGCGCAGCGGCGGCAACATCGTCTTCTCGCGCTCTATCGACAACGGGATCACCTGGGGCGCCCCCGTCAACACCGTGACGGGTCTCGGCAGTCCCATGAATCCCTACGGCTCCGATCGTATCCACGGCTTCCCGTCGATGGACGTGGACGCGATCTCGGGTGCGATCTACGTGGTCTACAGCGCGCGCCAGCTGGCCCCGGACTTTTCGGACGTGTACTTCATGAGTTCCAACACGATGGGCGCGACGTGGAGCGCTCCGGTGACAATCAACGCGCGCCCGGGCGGCGACCGCGCCCAGTTCTTCCCGTGGGTCGCGGCCGACGAAGTGCGAAAGGACGCGGTGACGGCAGTCTGGTACGACCAGATCCTGGGCTCGGGCTCGTCGGACATCACCGACATGATGCACACGCACTCCTTCGATGGCGGTCTCACGTGGGTGTGTCCGACGCCGCTCACCGACGACCGCTTCCACGCCGAGTACGGCAACACGACGAGCCAGCCCAACGTGGGCGACTACAACCAGTGCGTGATGATCGACGGCGTCACGTACACGTCGTTCGCCAAGACGAACCGGCCGCACTATCTCACCTTCGCGCCCGACACGTACGTGGACATCCACGACCTCACCAAGCCCGCCGCGCCGCTCAAGTACGTTGGCAAGAACTTCACCGACACGGGCTGTGAATCGAACAACGGCTACTGGGAGCCCGGCGAGACCATTCGCCTGTTTACGACGATCGGGAACTACAGCAACTGCGTCGGTTCGATCACCGGTATTACGGGGACACTCACGACGGTGACGCCGGGCGTGACGATCGTCGCCCCCACGCGCGCCTTCGGCAACCTCGGGGGTGCGGGGACTACGAACGCGAACATCGCTCCCTTCGATATCCAGCTCGACGGGGCGCTACTTTGCGGGAGCGAGATCTCCTTCACCCTGCAGATGACGTCTTCGGCGGGCGATGCCTACATCCCCTTCAAGCACCGCATCGGGCGGCCGGTCGTGACGCCGCTCCTCTCCGAGACCTTCGACGGTGTCGCCGCGCCGGCGCTGCCGCCGGGCTGGACCACGACGAATCTCTCGGGCGCGCTCAACGCCTGGGTGACGTCGGGGGCATTGTCTTCCTCGGGACCCAACTCGGCCTTCTGCGCCGACGTCGCCGTGACGAGTCTCAACGAGCTGCGCAGCCCGCTGCTCCCCATTCCGCCCGGCACCGAGCTCGTACGCGTGCAGTTCGCCGAAACGCACGACATCGAGGTGGATTTCGAGCGCCGGGCCTGGGACGGGGCGCTACTGCGCATGGAGGTCGACGGGGCGGTGAAGCTGGCCGGGTCGTTCTCCGAGACCTTCGAACCGTTCTACCAGTGGCAGATGAACCGGCAGAGCAGCGCGTCGCAACCCCTGCAGGACCTCTCCTGCTGGTCGGACAATACGACGCCCAACTTCCAAGACGTCGTCATCGAGTATCCAAGCCTCGGGGGCACGAACGTGCGCCTGCGCTTCGACATGAGTACGGACGGCTTCGTGGGCACCGCGTCGGGGATTTTCATCGACGACGTGGAGGTGTCGGTCATCGACTACGTGTGCGACTGCACGGATCCGCCCGCGCTGCTGGCGTCTCCGTCCCCGCTGGTGTTCCCAAGCGTCGCGGTCAACACGATGGAGTGCGACACCATCTACGTGAGCAACACCGGCCCGACGGATCTGGTCATCACGGGCATATCGGGCTGCGACATGCCGCCCTTCAGCCTCGACCTCTCGCTGGTGGACTCGACGCTGTCCCAGGGCCAATCGACCAAGATGATCGTGTGCGTGATGCCCACCGCGGCGGGGCCGGACACCTGCGAGGTGACGATCACCTCCAACGATCCGAGCGGCCCACACACCGTTGCCGTCCGGCTCGATGTGGTCACCGACGTGGCCAGCAACGATGCGCCGCGCCCGTTCGAGATCATCGCCATCGCGCCCAACCCGTTCAACCCGGAGACGGCGATTCGCTTCAACCTCCCGGAGGCGATGACGGCGACGATCGAGGTGTGGTCAGTGGACGGCCGGCGGGTGAGCACCCTGGCCCGTGATCGCCGCTTCGGTGCGGGGGTCAGCGAGGTGCGCTGGCAGGGACGCAACGATCGCGGCGAGGCCGTGGCCTCGGGCGTCTACTTCGTCCGCATCCGGACGGCTCTGGGCGAGCAAGTCGGCCGCGCCGTCCTGCTCAAGTAGGCGCGACCTTCCGCGCGAAGACGCAGCGCCCCCGGAGACGCGTCTCCGGGGGCGTTGCTTTTACAGGGTGTCACGGGCCCGTCTGCGCGCGGATGGGAAGGCGGATGGTGAACGTCGCTCCCTGGCCCGGCTCGCTCGCCACCGCGATGGTGCCGCGATGCGCTTGCACGATACGGTACGAGATGGCCAAGCCGAGGCCCGTTCCCACGCCCACGCCTTTGGTAGTGAATCCCGGGTCGAAGAGCCGATCCATGTGTTCGGGCGCGATGCCCTTGCCGGTGTCGGAGATGGACACGGTCACGCAGTCGCCGTCGCTTCGCGTGACGATGGCAATGCGCCCCTGGCCCTCGATCACCTGCGCGGCGTTGACGAGCACGTTCATGAAGACCTGGTTGATCTGGTTGGGGTAGCAGTCGACCTCGGGGATATCCCCGTAGTCCTTGACCACCTCGATGCGGTTCTTGAGCTGGTGTTGCAGGAGGGCGAGCGTGCTGTCGAGTCCCTCGTGCAAATCGGCCTGCTGGTATTCCTCCTCGTCCAGGCGCGAGAAACGCCGCAGCCCCTTGACGATCTCCGCCACCCTATGCGACGCCGCGGATACGACGCGGTTGCTCTCCACGAGCACGTCCAGCGCCTTGCGCACCTGCTCGCCCTCGGCCCCGACTCCCGCCAACCGTGGACGCACGAAATCATCGAGGATGCGGATGCACCGGCCGGCGGAGTCGGCCGAACTGCCGATGGCGCCGATGGGGGTGTTGACCTCGTGGGCGACGCCGGCGACGAGCTCGCCCAGAGAGGCCATCTTCTCGCGCATGATCAAATGCTGCTGCGTGTCGCGCAGCTCGGTGAGCGTTGAAGCCAGCTGGGCGTTCTTTGCGTCGAGGTCGCGCGTCCGTTCGCGCACCTTCTCCTCCAAAGAGAGCGCGTACTCGTGCAGCTGGCGGGACTTGTCCTCCAGGTCGCGCGAGTAGACCTTGAGCAAGCGGTGGTTCTCGGCGTAGCGGCGCTCGGCCAGAAAGACGAGATGCCCGATGAAGATCACGAAGCCCCAGGCGGAAATATAGTGCCAGTAGGGGAGCACACCGAGGCCCGTAAGAATGTCGCTGATACCGGTGAGGCCCGAGATGCCCAGGCCGAGCATGAATACGCGCGCCTCGGGATTGCCGTGTATCGCCTCCCGCGCGCCGATCACGATCGTGACAACGATGGTGATGGCAATGATCGCGTTAGTCGGCATGTACAGCCTCGCCGTACTGACCACACCCGACACGTCGAGGGCGATGAGGGCGCCGGCCCACACGAGGTGGACGATCCAGAACGCCTTGATCGCGCGGTTGGGCCCCAGGATGCCGTCGACGTACCGGTACAGCCAGACGGGGAAGAGGAGGTAGCCGCCCTGGCGCATCCAGTAGCGCACCGCCTCCGATCCAACGGCCGTATCGAAGATGGGAGCGAAAGTGACCCAGAAGCCGCAGGAGCAGAGGCACAGCATCCCCAAGGCCAATGCGTTGCGCCGGTGGCGGCGAAGGAACAGAAACAGCGAGACGACGCCGATGAAGAAAATCGCGAGGCTGAGGGAGATCTGCTCAATCGACCGGCGAGTGATCGATCGAAGCACGCCGCGGGGCGTGCCGATAGTGACAGGGTCGCCCCACCACTGCACGCCCCACGCACCCCCCACGTCGGAATACGTGCGCAGGTAGAGTGTCCGCCCGGCATACTTCCGGGGGAGCGGGATCAGGTGGGCGGTGACGACCGTGTACTTGTTGCGCCCCGGCGCAAAATCGCCGTAGGCGTACAGGCGGACGGTGTCGATGAAGGCCTCGTGGGCCAGCAGCACGGTCGGCAGGTACAGAAGCGGGTCCTGGTACGCGGCGTCGGGCAGGCGGACGCGGAACCACAGATAGTTGTTGTCCCCACCTGAACCGAATCCCACCCGGCGGCCCGCGATGGGAGTCCAATCGGCGGCGTCGGGCGATCGGGTCCACACGGGAATGCCGTTGGCATCCACGGGCGAATCGCCCCATCGGTACGACCAGCCGTCCTCGATGGTAACGGCCTCCCGCGAGGCCGCACGCGCCAGGCCGGGAACCAGCCCCAGCACGGCGGCGATCACGCAAGCCAATCGATACCAGCGGGAAAGTTGGAGCATGCCTCGCCGCTGCCTTATGGCTGGTAGAGGGCGCACACGGCGCCGGCCGGGTCGCGGATCACGCAGTAGTGGCTCTCGCCCATGCGTTTCGGCCCCGCGATGAGACTGCCGCCCAGCTCGCTGCACCGGGAAATGGCCGCGGTAATGTCCTTCACGACGATATAGACGAGCCATTGCGCGGGAAGGTCTGCGTTGGTGCCGCGCGCGTGGCAGATGCCGGCGCAGGGCGTGCCGCCGGTGGGCGAGTTCATGTTGAAGTCCTCGTAGCTGCCCATGGCCACGGGCGATGGATTCCACCCGACGACCTGCGCATAGAAATCACGAACGCCCTCGGCGTCTGGAACGGTGAGATCGACCCACGCGATCTTGCCGATGGCGATTTCCTTGGTCACATTGGCACCTCCCGGCGGTTCGTTCACGACTGCGCGGGGGGGATCATTCCCGCGCAGCCAGTCATCTCCTCGCTCATTTCCCACAGCCGCCCTTGCGCCTCGGGGTCGTTCGACTCCTCGGTGGTCCCCATTGGCTGACCCCTGCGGAAGTACTTCCCCGTCACGCCCGCGACCTCGGGCGAGGTCGCGACGTATATCGGCGTGAGCGCACCCTCTTCGGGCTTCTTGAAGAAAGCTCGTAGCGCGTGGAAAAGCACGTTGAGCACGCGCGAGTAGTGGCGCAAGAGTCCCGTGTGAATCACTCCCGGGTGCACACAGTTGGCGGTGACGCCGGTCCCCTCCAGTCGCCTGGCCAGCTCGTACGTGAACATCACGTTGGCGAGCTTGCTGTTGGCGTAAGCCTGCCAGCCGGTGTATCGGCGCGCCATATGCAAGTCGTCGAAATCGATGAAACCACTGGAGTGCGCGGTGGAGCTCATGTTCACGATGCGCGAGGGCGCGTTCGCGCGCAGGAGGTCGATCAAGAGACAGGTCAGCATGAAGTAGGCCAGGTGGTTGACGAAGAACTGGGTCTCGAAGCCGTCGGGCGTGAGCCGTCGCGTCCCGGTGACCATCGCGGCGTTGTTGATGAGCACGTCGAGGCGCTGGTAGCGGATTTTGAACTCCTCGGCGAGGCTGCGGATGGCTTCCCGCGTGGAGAGGTCGGCGGCCAGAAAGTCCACGTCCGCATTGCCGCTGCGCTTGGCAATTTCCAGCCGCGCGTGGAGTCCCCGCTTCTCGTTGCGCGCGACAATCACGACGCGCGCGCCCATGCGCGCGACGCCGATCGCCGTGGCCTTGCCGATGCCGGACGTCGCGCCCGTGATGAGAACGATGCTGCCCTCCATCTCGCGTCATCATAGCGGCTTCGGGGGGGGGACGCACGGCGAAAAGCACGTCGATTGACGCAACCCGCGCGGGCGCGTTAGGATACTTCCGGAGCCCGCCGCCTCCGTCGCTGCTTACGCTGATCAGGCCATGCCTCCCGCACCCATGACCACGGACCGCGCGATCATCCATGTCGACATGGACGCTTTCTACGCGTCCGTCGAGGTGATGGACGACCCCTCGCTGGCTGGCAGGCCCGTGATCGTGGGCGGCACTCCGGAGAGCCGCGGCGTCGTCTCGGCGGCGTCGTACGAAGCGCGCCGGTTCGGCGTGCACAGCGCGATGAGCGCCGCGCGGGCCCGCAAGCTCTGTCCACAGGGCGTGTTCATCACTCCGCGCATGGCGCGCTACGCCGAGCTCTCGCGGCGGATCCGCGGCATTCTCGATGCCTACACGCCGTTCGTCGAACCCATCTCGCTCGACGAGGCCTTCCTCGACGTCACGGGCAGCCAGCGTCTCTTCGGCAGCGCACCCGAGATCGGGCGCGCGATCAAGCGTCGCATCCGCGAGGAGGTCGGCCTCGTCGCCTCGGTGGGGGTGGCGCCCAACAAGTTCCTGGCCAAGCTGGCCAGCGATCTGGAGAAGCCCGACGGTTTCGTGGTGATCGCTCCCGAGGTGGCGGCGGCGCGCCTGGCCGACCTGCCCGTGTCGCGACTGTGGGGCGTGGGCAAGGTGGCGGAGAAGAAGCTCGCGCGGCACGGGATCCGTCTCGTGCGCGACGTCGTGCGCACGCCGGAGGCGGCGCTGGAGAAGATAGTCGGCGCCTACGCGGCGCGCCTGCGCCGGCTCGCCGTCGGCCTCGACGAGAGCCCCGTGGTGGCGGGCGAAGACGCAAAGTCACTGAGCGCCGAGACCACCTTTGCGCACGATATCACAGACGCCGACGAGCTGCGCACCATCCTCGACGAGCTCGCCGACCGCGTCGGCCGGCGCGTGCGCCGTCACGGTCTATCCGCCCACACCGTTCAGATCAAGGCACGCTACGCCGACTTCACCACCGTCACGCGCGCCCACACGCTCACCGAGCCCACCGCGCAGAGCACCGTGATCCGCGATACCGCACGCGATCTGCTCGAAGCCAAGCTCGACCGCAAAGGTCGGCCGCTACGGCTGCTCGGCGTCGGCGTGTCCCATCTCGTGCGTGCCGAGGAGGCGCCGGGGCTGCTGTTCGAGGACGACCGCTCGCGCAAGCACCGCGCCATCGACTCGGCGCTCGATGACTTGCGCGAGCGCTTTGGCGGCGGCGTCATCCGCCGCGGCGGCAGGGAGCGCCGAGGCTGACCGCCCGATCGCTACGCCAGCTCCGTCATCCGGTCGTCGAATGCGCGCGCCGCGCGATCGCATTCGGCGGTCGCATCGGCCAGCTCGTCGTAGGCCGCGTCGATCGTGCGTGCCAGCTGGGCGTTGCGGCGCGAAAGGGTGCCGATCGCCGATCCGTCGCCTGCCACGGAAGCGGCCGCCAGAGCGTCCGTCACTCCCTTCGCCTCCTCTTCTTTGGCCACGATGCGAGCCTCGATCTTGCGCACGCGCGCCTCGAGCGGCGCCAGGACGCGCGAGCGCTCCTGGAGCAGCTTGGCCCGCGCCTGGCGGAGCGCCTTCTTGTCGGGTGCGCTGGCCCGCGCCGGCCGGGCCGCCGCGGCACGGTCGAGCCGCTCGTCCAGCTCCCATCCCACCGCCTCCAGGAAGTCGTGGTAGCTGCGGTCGTACAGGGTGACGCGCCCGCGGTCGAAGACCACGAACCGCGTGGCCAGGGTGTGCAGGAACATCTCGTCGTGCGTCACCATCACCACCGCGCCGTCGAACGCATCGATGGCGGCCAGGAGCGAGTCGCACGAGTCCATGTCCAGGTGGTTGGTGGGCTCGTCGAGGAGGAGGAGGTTGCTCGGCGCCACGATGAGCTTACCGAGCATCACGCGGCTCTTTTCGCCGCCCGAGAGGATGGAGATCTTCTTGAGCGCGTCGTCTCCCTCGAACATCATCGCGCCCGCGATGTCACGCGCCTTTTGCGGGAGGCAGCCCGCGTCGGCCCCCTGGATCTCCTCCACCGCGGTGCTCCGTTCGTCAAGGGTATCGACGTTGGTCTGGTCGAAGTGCCCCAGGAGCAGACGCGGGTGGCGCGCAATACGACCGCGCCGCGGCGGCAGCTTGCCGGCGAGGATGCGCAGCAGGGTCGACTTGCCCTTGCCGTTCTGCCCGATTACGCACACGCGGTCGTGCTGCTGAACCTCGAAGGAAAGACCCGAGAAGAGCGTGGGGCCGTCGTCGTAGGCGAAGGACAGGTCCTCGACGCGCATCGCCACCTTGGCGGGGAACGCGGCGGCGTGAAACGAGAAGTCCAGGGTGGGAATGCGCTCCAGCGCGTCGAGGGGGCTGTGCTTCTCGAGATACTTGATGCGCGACTGGACCCGCGTGGCCAGAGTGTTCTTGGCGCGAAAGCGCTCGATGAAGCGCTCGATCTCCTTGCGCTTCTTTTCGTCGTTGGCCCGTGTCTTCTCGTAGACCTCCTCCTGGAGGACGATCTGGTCGTAGAGTTTCTGCGTGCGGCCTTCGATCTTGCGCGCGCGGCGACGGTGAATGCCCACCGTGTGCGTCACCACGTCGTCCATGAACGAGCGGTCGTGCGTAACGAGAATGAGCTCCGACGGCCACGCGCGCAGAAAGCGCGATAGCCAGCGAATGGAGACCACGTCGAGGTAGTTGGTGGGCTCGTCGAGGAGGAGCAGGTCGGGCTCGGATACGAGCAGGCGCGCCAGATTGAGACGCACCTGGTACCCGCCGGAGAACACCTCGGGCGGGCGCGTCATGTCCTCGGCGGCGAAGCCGAGACCGGAGAGGATCTTCTCGGCGCGCCAGGTTTGCCCGCGGTGCGCCTCGGGCAGACCCAACGCGGCCTCCTCCAGGACCGTGCGCTCTCCGAAGCGCAGGCGCTGGTCCAGGTAGCCGATGCGGTAGCGCTTGGGGACGATCACGTCGCCCGCGTCGGGTTCCGTCTCCCCGACGAGCATGCGCAGTAGCGTCGTCTTGCCGTGGCCGTTGCGGCCCACGAGACCGACACGCTCGCGCCGGTTGACGGCGAAGCTCAGGTCCTCGAAGAGCACCTGCGCGCCGAACGCCTTGTGGATGCCGGAGAAGGAGATCATGACGACGGAATCCCGGCCGCGGTGTCAGGAACCGTTGCGCGGCGGGGATCGACGATTATATAATGAAGAGCGCCGCGCCGAAACATGAAGCTTGCCATCGGCATCATCCTAGCGGGATACGCCCTCGTCTGCCTGCTCGCGCTTCTCCTGCACCGTCGCATCGTCTTCCAGCCGACGCGCGAGGTCGGAGCCACGCCCGCCGACATCGGCTTGGCCTTCCGCGACGTGCAGTTCGCCGGCCCGGGGGGGCGCCGTCTCCACGGCTGGTACGTCCCCGCCGAGAACGCGCATTTCACGCTGCTCTACTGCCACGGCAACGCGGGCAACATCGGGCATCGCGTGGAGTCCGTTCGCGCCTTCGTGCAGCGGGGCCTGTCGGTATTCATCTTCGACTACGGGGGATACGGGCGCAGCCAGGGCAAGCCCTCGGAGGCGGCCACCTACGCCGACGCCCGCGCCGCTTACGACCACCTGGTCGATACCGAGGGCCTGCCCCCCGAGCGCATCGTCCTGTTCGGCCGTTCGCTGGGGACGGCCGTGGCCATCGAGCTGGCCACGCGCGTGCGCCATGCTGGAGTGGTGCTGGAGTCGTCGTTCACGAGCGCGCGCGAGGTGGGCGCGCGCATGTATCCGTGGCTGCCGATGCGCTATCTCGTGCGGGTTCACTACGACGCCCAGTCGCGCATTGCCGACGTGTCCAGCCCCAAGCTCTTCGTGCACAGCCTCGAAGACGAGATGGTGCCCTTCGGCATGGGACGCCGCCTGTACAACCGCGCCAATCGTCCCAAGACGCTGGTCCGGGTGCGCGGCGGGCACAACGACGTCTACCTTCTTCCCGGATCGGAATACGAGAGCGCGCTGGAAGTGTTCCTCGACGAGCTGAGGAGCGAGTCCCGCCCCGAAGTGGTGGGCGACCCGGGCGAGGGCGAATAGCTCAGTCCTGCGCCTGGAGCCGGCGCGCCGTCTCCGCGGCGAGACGGCGCGGACTCATGCGCGCGATAATGGCCAGCAAGCGGTTGGCCCGCCCCACCACCACCACGCGCTTGCCGCGCCTCAGCCCGTCGACGCCGACGCGGGCGACCTCGTCCGCGCTATGCTTCTTGAGACCCCGGAATGAGCGCTCCGTCCGCGCGCGGGTGTGGAACGCGGTCACCGCGGGGCCCGGCACCAGCGTCGTCACGCGCACGCCCGTGCCGCGCAGCCCGTTGTCGATCGCCTCGGAGAAAGACTGCACGAACGCCTTGCTCGCGTAGTAGACGGGCTGGAGCGGTCCGGGCTGGTAGGCGGCGGTGGAGGAGACGTTGAGCACCCGGCCGCTGCCCCGCGCAACCATGTCGCGGACGAAGAGCTTGGCGAGATGCACGAGCGCGGTGACGTTGACCTGGATCATGCCCAGCTCGTGCGCGAGGTCGGTGTCCTGGAAGAAGCCGTAGCCGCCGAAGCCCGCGTTGTTGACGAGCACGTCCACGCGGATGCCGCGCTCGGTGAGCGTGCGGTAGATGTCGTCCGGCGCGCGCGGGTCGGAGAGGTCGCGCGCCAGAACATGCGCGGACACGCCGTGGACCGACTCGATCTCTTGCGCGACCGCCTGGAGCCGTTCCGCGTTCCGCGCCACCAAGACGACGTCGTGGCCCTCCGCTGCCAGCCGCCGCGCCAGCGCCTCGCCGATACCTGACGAGGCCCCCGTCACGAGAGCCGTCGGGCGCCGCGTATCTTCCGCTTGCATGGGCGCATTCCTCCCCGACCGCGCCGCTAGTCGAGCCCGCGGCGCAGGTCGTCGATCAGTTCTTCCAGATCCTCGATCCCCACCGACATGCGCACCAGCTCGTCCACGATGCCGATGCGCTCGCGGTCCTCGCGTGGGACGCCGGCGTGCGAGGTCTGCGCGGGACGCGTGAGCAGGCTCTCCACGCTGCCCAGGCTGGGGGCGACGAGGGGGATGGTCACGCGCTCGAACAGGCGCTCGGCGGCTTTCACGCCGCCGGCGGGAACGAAGCTCAGCATTCCGCCGTAGCCGTCGAAGAAGCGCGAGGCGCGCGCGTGGTCGGGGCTCGACTGCAGGCCCGGATGGCTCACGCGAGCCACGGCGGGGTGCGCTTCGAGAAAGCGCGCGACGGCGAGCGCGCTCTCGTTCTGGCGCGCGACGCGCACGCCGAGCGTCTTCATCCCTCGGTGCAGCAGGTAGCAGGCGTGGGGGTCGAGCGAGCCGCCCAAGTGCCGCATCTTCCTGCCCACGGCGTCGACCTGCTCCGCCTTGCCGATCACGGCGCCGGCCACGACGTCGGAGTGGCCGTTCAGATACTTGGTGCCGCTGTGCAGAGAGAGGTCGAATCCCCATTCGGCGGGGCGGAAGTTAGCCGGGCTGGCGAACGTATTGTCGATCATCGAGACCAGATTGTGCTCGTGCGCGAACGCCACCACCGCCTCCAGCTCCGGAACCCCCATCAGCGGGTTCGATACGGTTTCGACGTAGATGACCTTCGTGCGCGGCGTGAGCTTGGCCTTCCACGAGTCGGGATCGGTGCCGTCGATGAAATCGAAGGTGATGCCGAACCCGGCGAAGCTGCGAGTGACGAGGCCGTGCGTGCCCCCGTAGAGACAATCCTGCACGAGTGCGTGGTCGCCCGTCGACAGAAAGGAGAGAAAGGCCGTGCTGATGGCCGCCATGCCGCTGGAGGTCACGAGGGCCGCCTCGGCGTTTTCGAGCGAAGCGAGCTTGCGGTGCAGGACCTCGTGGTTGGGGGTGTTGTTGTAGCGAATGTAGCGCGGCTCACCGTCGTCGTGGGCGGTCTCGTACATCGCAGACTGGAAGATGGGCATGGCAACGGCGCCGCGGACGGACGCGCGGTCCTCGCCGGCGTGCACGAGCTTGGTGTCGAGCTTCTGAAATCGGGGCGTCATGGTCGGGGCTCCCGGAAGACGTCTGGAACGTGTTACCTGAAGACTCTACAATAGGGCTCGGCGCGCGCTTTGGCAAGGCGCGCGGGGACGGCGGACATGAACGACGGCACGTTCGAGATCAGACCCTACCGGTTCCAGACGCGAGCCGGCGTGGCGGTCGACGCCGAGCGGGGGCACCTCGCGGTGCCCGAGCGCCACGCCGGGCCCGACAGCCGCGGCATCGCGCTCGCCTTCGTCCGCTTGCGGGCGAAGCCGGGTGGCGGTACGATGCCCGTCGTGTTCCTCGCCGGCGGCCCCGGCGAGTCCGCTATCGACGCCGCGCGCGGCGGGCTCTCTACGCTCTTCGACGCGCTGCGCCGGGCGGGCGACGTGATCCTCCTCGACCAGCGCGGCTGCGGCGCCTCGTATCCGTCGCTCCTCTGTGCCGGGCGGTGGACGTTTCCGCTCGAGCGCACGCTCACCCGCAAGGCGGCGCTCGACCTCGCGCTCGACGCCTCGCGCCGCTGCGCGCACGTATTGCGCGAGCGGGGCGTCGACCTCGACGCCTACCACACCGGCGAGAGCGCCGACGACGTCTCCGCACTGTGCGACGCCCTGGGCGCCGAGCGCGTGCACCTCGTCGGGCACAGCTACGGCAGCCACCTCGCCATGGCCGTGATCAAACGGCATCCCGCGCGTGTCGCCAGCGCAGTGCTCGCCGGCCCCGAGGGCCCCGACCACACCCTCAAGCTGCCCTCCGCCGTGGAGCGCCAGCTCGTGCGCCTCGGCGAGCTGGCCGGCGTGGACGTCGCGACGCTCGCGAAGGACGCCATCGCGTCGCTCCGCGCGTCGCCGCGCACCGTGCGCGTCGCGCCGGACGGAAAGGAGAGGGAAGTCACCGTCGGCCCCTTCGACGTCGAGTGGATCGCTTCCGCCGGCGCGGCCGACCCGCGGCTCCTGCGCCTGCTCCCGGCGTGGCTCGCGCGCGCGGGCCACGGCGACCTGGGCGACTTCGCGCGCGAGCCGCTCCTTGCGCGCTACCTGCTGCACCTGCGCAGCGGCCTCGGCCGCTCCGCCCTCCCCTTCTGCGTGGACTGCGCCTCCGGGGCTACCGCCGCGCGCCGCGAGCGGATCGCGCGCGAGGCGGCCACAGCCGCTCTCGGCCGCACCATCGACTTCCCCTTTCCCGAAATCTGCGCCGCGTGGGAGGTGCCCGACCTCGGCGACGGTTTCCGCGCACCCCCGCGTGCCGACCTCCCCGTTCTCTTCGTCACCGGCAAGTGGGATTGTCGCACACCCGCCGAGAACGTCGACGACCTCGCGCCCGGACTGCCCAACCACCGCCACGTGGTGGTCGAAGAAGCCGGCCACATGGACCTGCTGGCGGGCGACGAAATCGCCCGGCGCATCACCGCTTTCCTGTGCGGCGAGGAGATCGACACCACGCCCATTCGAGGATGCGAGCTGCTCCATCCCGCATCCATCGAGGCCGCGCCGACCGCCGCCGCACGCCCTGTGCTCGTCTACGACGGCGCGTGCGCTTTCTGCCGCCGCGCCCTGGAGCGCATCCGGCGCCGCGCGGGCGACCGCATCGAGTACGCGCCGTACCAGGAAGCCGCCGCGCGCTTCCCGTCGATTCCACGCCGCGAGTTCGAGCGCGCCGTGCAGCTCGTCGATTTGGATGGCACCGCGACCGCCGGGGCCGAAGCGATCCTGCGCGCCTACGCGCTCTCCGGTCGCCGCGCCGGCCTGTGGATGTACCGGCACTTCCCCGGTTTCCGGTGGATGGCGGAACGGATCTACGACTGGGTGGCACGCTACCGGGGGCGCCTGGGTCGCTAGCTACCGTGACGGCCGGATCACTGTGTGCTCGCCTCGTCGGACGAGTAGAGGCTAACCATGCGCGAGATGATCGTGGCGAGGTACATGACGCCAAAAGTCGCCTCGAGGATGACGAGCGAGCGCGCGATGCCGGCCACGGGGGCGATGTCGCCGTAGCCCAGCGTCGTGAGGGTGACGAAGCTGAAGTAGATGAGGTTGGGTAGCTCGATGAGGCTCTCGCCGGTATTGGCGATGAACGCGCCGGGTACGTCGATTTGTACCCACATGTAGGCGAAGGCGAAGGTGAGGCCGACGAGCAGGTAGACGCACGCCGCGCTGACCAGCGTGTCCTGGGTGACGCGTTTGGCGCCCATGAGGTGGAGGAACATCCGCCGCGTGGTGAAGACGTAATAGATCATCATGGCCGCGGCCACGGTGCCCGCGGGTTGTAACGATCCCTCACCGGCGGCGAGCACAGCGCGGATGCCCGCGGCCAGGCCGATGACGGCGAACACGCCGCCCGCGACCAGGTGGCGCCGGTCGCCGCTGGTGGCAAGGACGCCCGCGATGGGAATGAGGAGCAGAAACACGATGCCGACGTAC
>JAOTVO010000229.1 GCA_029863355.1 Candidatus Krumholzibacteriia bacterium | reverse complement strand
GGTGCGCGCCGTGATGGACGCGCCCGGCGTGGGCTACCTCTACACGGTGGTCGGGGTGGATTACGCCGTCCCGGCGCCGGTCTTCCTCTCGTCCAACGTGCCCGCCGAGGCCAGCGTCAACGGCGAGGTCGTGGTCGCCGCGGCAGCCGGCGCCGCGGTGCCTTCGTACGGGAGGGTGCAGCTCAAAGAGGGGCTCAACGAGGTGCTCATCAAGTTCCACGGGGACGCCCACGCGGAGATCTTCTTCGACCTCGGCGACGAGCACGCGATCGCGCCCGACGAGTTCGCCAACGACCTCGCCGAGTTGATCGACGGGTACCGGGAGTTCCGGATGCGCAGCGCCAAGGAGGACTTCGAGGAGAACGAAGAGGCGCAGCGGCTGGTCACGCTGCGTTACGTGGACGAAACCGCCCGCTCGGTCAGCGTGATCGGAAGCTTCAACGGCTGGTCGCCCGACCACTCACGCATGCGCAAGCTCGGCGACGACCTCTGGGAGCTCACAGTCTCGCTGCCGCCGGGTAAATACGCCTACCGCTTCCTGATCGACAACCGCCGCCAGGTGCTCGACCCCGCCGGCGGCCTCACCGAGCCCGACGGCTACGGCGGCAAGAACTCCGTGATCGTCGTCGGGCAGTAGGACCTCTCATTTCACCACGATCATCTTGCGCGTGAGCGCGCGTGTACCCGCCTGCAGGCGGTAGAGGTACACGCCCGAGCCCACGCGGTTGCCCCGCGCGTCGGTGCCATCGCAGGTGGCCCGGTGCGCCCCCGCGTCGTACACACCCTCAGCGACGCGCGCCACCAGCGCGCCGCTCACGTCGAAGACGTCGACGCGCACGCGCGCGCGCGCGGGCAGGTAGAAGCGGATCGTCGTGCTGGGGTTGAACGGGTTGGGCACGTTCTGCTCGAGCACCAGGTCGCCCGCGGGCACGGTGACGCTGCCGCGGTGCAGCTCGCGAATCGAGCCGTCCCCGGGGTGCGCGGTGAGTCGGTAGTGGTACGTGCGCCCCGGCTCCACGTCGCGGTCTATGTACGCGTAGGTGCCGTCGACCACGCGCAGGTCGTCGGCGACGAGCCGCCAGTCGTCTCCGGGGGGCAGCGAGCGGTGCAGGCGGATGGTCTCGTCGGGCTCCTGGCCGCGGAGCACGTAGGCCACGCGCACGCCTCCGTCCACGACGTCGAGCGCCGCGGAGACCAGCTGCACGGCGACGATGAAGTTGATCGTCGCCGCGCCCGCCAGCCGGGACTCCTGCCCGTCCGGGTTGACGACGACAAGGTCCCACGTCCCCGCCGTCTTGCTGTACACGTTGACGGTCCCGCGCACGCGCGCGTAGTCCACCCACTCGAGGGCGAAGGGCACGATGTCCGCGCTGTCCTGCGGGTCGCTCGGCCGCGCCAGAGCGCCCGAATACTCCAGGCGGAAGGTGGCGCCGTGGCGCATGAGGCCGCCAGAGACGGCGACGTCCACGGCGACCAGGTCGTTGTCTATGTTGTTGGGCACGATGCCGCCGGCGACCGGGGGCGGATCGCCCGCGCGCAGGTTGGCCGTCATCGTCGGGAGCGAGGCGGAGATGCTCGTCACCCGGATTTGCGTGGCGTGGTTGGCGTTGTCGTTCGAGTTGGGCGTCGTCGAGGATGTGTATTCGATTCGGTTGAGCGAGCCCGGGAAGGGATCGCTCGGTTCCCCGCGGTTGGTGATGCCCACATTCAAGTTGAAGAGTCCGTCGGCCTCCTCGAGCACGACCCCGCGCACGTTGCCGAGCGGCGCGTCATTCCCGAGGCCGGGTGCATGCATCACCTCCTGGTCCACGTGCCAGATGAGGAGCCCCGTATTGTGGAGGTTCGCGTCGAAGCCCATCGCCTGCCGGTTCTCCACCAGCCAGTACTCGCGCGACGGATTCTCCGCGGGGTCCTGGTGCCAGCCGTCGAGGAAGGTCTCGAAACCCGTGCTGTAGGCCTCGCCGCCGCCCGTCAAGGCCACGTCGTCGACGATCAGCGCGCCGCAGCTCGAGTCGTAGAAGCCGTCGTCGTCGCTGAACGAGTAGTCGCTCACCACGCGGAACTTGAGCGTGTAGTCGCCGCCCGATCCGAGCGGAGTGAGGTACGGCGCCACGTCGAAGTTCGCCGTCCCCGCGGCGGTGCCGCTGTAGACTGCCAGCACCGTCTCCGAGCCGTTGACCTCGACCACGGCGTAGGCGAAGTCGTAAGCGGCCTCGAGGTCGTAATCGTACTTGTAGGTGAAGGTCACCGGGCCCGCGCTGCCGTCCCAAGAGAAGTCGCGCGCGACGGTCTCGTTCCACAGCGCCCCGTAGCCGCCGCCGGTTCCGGGCGACACCCACCCGCGCGCCGTACCCTCCGGGACCGTCAGCCCGCAGTAGAGCGAGTACGCGCCGGTGATGGTGCACGCCGTGGAGCGGCGGAAGCGGTCGTCGCTGAAGGGCAGGCGGAAGACCGTGCCGTTCTGGTTGACGTTGGGGATGCCCAGGTTCGTGTTCGTCCAGTCGACGTCCGTGGGAACGACCCACCCCATCTCCTCGCGCGTCCACGCGCAGGGGTGCGCGGGGCTCGACGCCGTGTTCCAGTTGCCGCTGCCCATGATGCCCCAGTGGCCGATGCCCTGGCCGTTGGTGCCGTCGAAGGGCCAGGTGTCGTAGAGGTCGGGCAGCCCCAGGGCGTGTCCGAACTCGTGGCAGAAGACGCCGATGTCGATCACGGTGCCGCCGGAGCAATTGACGGCGGGCTGGATCACGTAGTCTTGGATCTGGATCACGCCGCCGCCGAAGGCCGCATCGTTGGTCTGATAGGGTTGGAAAGCGGCGTTGGGCCACACCGAGTAGCTCCAGCTGTGGGACCAGATGTTGCCGCTGGCGCCGTTGGTGCACTCTCCGCCTTCCTCGTTGTGCACGAAAGCCACGAAATCCACGAAGCCGTCGTCGTCGCCCGAATTGGGCACGCCGTCGGGGCCGTCGTTGTCGTACTGGCCGAAGTCGACGCTGCCGTCGTAGGCGTCCAGGAGCTCCTGCATGAACTCGCCGGTGCGGTCGGTCGACGGATCCGTGCCGTTGTTGGCGCCCTGGTAATACGTGTCGTTCTGCGAGACCTGCGTCCAGCCGTAGACGGTTCCCGTCATGTTGAGCGCCCCGAAGGAGACCTCGTCGTAGTAATCGGTGATGGTCCCCGACGGGTTGTCGAAGAGCTTGTTGGAGAGGCTCGCGATGGCATAGGGCGCCGACTGATTGGCGAAGTAGCCCGCGAAAACGGGAACGGCGACGGTGCCCGACACCCGGTGCTCGGCGCTCAGCGCCGCGCTCGCGCGCGCCGCGCCGGCCGCGCGCAACGACGCCAGGTAGGCCTCGCGGGCCGCCTTGGCGCGCTGCGCCTTGTGGATCCACGCGTGCTGCATTCGAAACGTCGTGGGATCCTTGGCCATGCGCTTGCGCATGTTGAGCGGCAGCGGTCCGCCGTCCTTGGGGGACACGACCGCCAGGGCCGTGCCGGCAGCCAGCGCGATAATGCAGATCGACAGAAACGCGTTTCTCATGGGTCCCCCCTGATTACTTGCGGCTCAGTGTGATGCTGCCGCCGCCGGCGTACACGACGGTCGGCCGGTCCACCTGGCAGTTCGCGAAGCCGAGCAGCGTCTCTCCGCTCGGCATCACGCCGGGGGCGGTCTCGATCGCGCCGCCGGTGAAACCGGCCTCGGCAACACAGACGTATTTCATGATGTGGTAACGGCCCGGGTCCCGGCAGCCAAAGGCCATGCTGACGCCCTGCTCGGGCTCCCCCATGGTGAGCGCGCGCGCCTCGAACCGTTGTTCGCCGACGATGCGCACGCCGGCCGGGAGCACCAGACGGTACTGCAGCGACATCATGTGCCACGGCTCCGGGTACTCGACGAGCACGTAGAGGTCGAACGGCACGTCGGGCGAGACGGCGAGGGTGCCCAGCGCGGAGTCGGCCGCGAAGGACGGGAAAATCGACACGCCCTCGGTCTCGGTGGCCACGGGCATGGCCTCCGGAATGGCTTCCCGGGGCGGCTCGCCGGTATCCTCGGCGACGTCGCCCGCGTACGAGGCCCCGTCACCGCCACCGGACTTTTCGGCTTGCTCCCCACCGCCCCCGCATCCCGCGAAAAGCAACAGGAACGGGCACACGGTCAGCACGAGAAAACGACGCATGGCTCCTCCTCACGATGGTCCATTTGGCCGAGTAACCGCTTTATAATACATCCGATTACACGAATGCGGCAACAAGAAACGATTGACGCGTGGCACGGCCCGACATAGAATGCCCGTGAACTAATCCTTTGCCATCGTGTGGCTTAAGCGATCCGCCCCGGCGGTGCGACGCGCGTCGCTCTGCCAGGCAACCCCTTACTCCCCGCGCCCACGGGCGCGGGTGGAAAGCACCGGCATGTCGGCTACAGAAAAGAAACTAGGCGAGTTGCGCGCGCGCCGCGAGGCGCTCCCGCTCGGCGGCGGCGCCGATCGGGTGGGGAAGATCCACGCCGCCGGCCGCCTCACCGCGCGGGAGCGCGTCGGCCTCCTCTTCGATCCGGGCACCTTCCAGGAGATGGGCGTGTTCGTCACGCACCGCTGCACGGACTTC
>JAOTVO010000228.1 GCA_029863355.1 Candidatus Krumholzibacteriia bacterium | reverse complement strand
GCCCTCGTCTGCCAGGCGGCGCACGATGGCGGCGTCGGCGTCCTTGATCCACTGGCCCGCCCACTCGGTCACGCGCGCTTCGAACCGGCCGTTGGGCGTGACCGCCTGCACCAGGGGCACGCCCTGCGTGCGGTGGAGTCGATAGTCGTCCTCGCCGAAGGCCGGCGCGATGTGCACGATCCCGGTCCCGTCCTCGAGGCTCACGAAGTCGCCGGGCACCACGCGGAACGCTCCCTCGGCGGCCTGGTCGGCGTAGTAGTCGAAGAGGGGCTCGTAGGTGTCACCGACGAGGGACTCGCCGGTGAGCGTCTCGATCAGCTCGTAGGGGCCGTCGAGCACGCCCAGCAGGGCGGACGCGAGGATCAGTTTCTCGCCGCCGTGCCGGACGCGCGCGTACTCGTGCGCGGGGCCGACAGCCAGGGCCGTGTTGGAGACGAGTGTCCACGGCGTCGTGGTCCAAACGAGGAAGTGCTCGTCCGTCCCGGCGCGCCGGAAGCGGACATAGATGGAGGGGTCGGAGACGTCGCGGTAGCCGAGGCTCACCTCGTGGCTGGACAGAGAGGTCTCGCAGCGCGGGCAGTAGGGGACGACCTTGTGCCCCTTATAGATGAGGCCGCGCGTCCAGAACTCCTTGAGGATCCACCATACCGACTCGATGTAGCGGTTGTCGCAGGTGATGTAGGGGTGGGCCATGTCCAGCCAGTAGCCCATGCGCTTGGTGAACTCGACCCAGTCGCGCTCGTAGCGGAACACGCTCTCGCGGCACTGCCGGTTGAACTCAGCGATGCCGTAGCGCTCGATCTCCTCCTTGCGCTTGATCCCCAGCGCGCTCTCGACCTCGATCTCCACCGGCAAGCCGTGCGTATCCCAGCCCGCTTTGCGCACGACGCGGCGACCGCGCATCGTCTGGTAGCGGCACACGAGGTCCTTGGTGAGCCGCGCGATCACGTGGTGCACGCCGGGCCGCCCGTTGGCCGTGGGCGGGCCCTCGTAGAAGACGAACGGGTCCCGCTCGGGGCGTTCTTCGACCGACCTCTCGAAAACCCGTTCCCGGTCCCAGCGAGCCACCAGGGCCGCCTCCGCCGCGGGGACGTTTTCGGAAGACGAGAGCTTGGGGTACTTCGGCATCGTCAGGCCCGTTCGAGGAAATCGACGATGAGCTGGCGCAGCTTGGGCTCGGCGGCCTTGGCCGTCGCCACGATCCGGGGTATGTCGACGGCCTCCAGCGCGTCCGGCAGGCAGCGGTCGGTCACCACGGCGAGCCCCAGCACTTTCATCCCCCCGTGGATCGCCACGAGGTTCTCGGGGACCATGGACATCCCCACCACGTCGGCGCCCACGCGCCGCAGGAAGCGGTACTCCGCCGCGGTCTCCAGGTTGGGCCCCGCCACCGCGGCCAGCACGGCGCGCCGCACCGGCACGCCGCGCGCCAGCGCAACCGACTCGAATAGCTCGCGCCGGCCGGGGTCGTACGGCGCCGACATGTCGGGAAAGCGATCGCCGAGGCGGTCGTCGTTCCACCCGATCAGCGGGTTATCGCCCATGAGGTTGATATGGTCGGTGACGACGACGATGTCGCCCAGCTCTAGGTGGGGGCTCATTCCGCCCACCGCGTTGGACACGATCAGCTCCTCCGTGCCCAGCGCGCGCATCACGCGGACGGGGAAGGTGACCTCCTTCATGGAGTAGCCTTCATAATAATGAAGGCGCCCCTGCATGGAGGCCACCGGCTTGCCGCCGAGCGTGCCCACCACGAGGTTGCCCTTGTGCCCGATCGACGTCGAACGAGCGAAGTGCGGGATTTCCTCGTAGGGGATGATCGCGTCGGCCTCGATGGCGTCCGCGACGTCCCCGAGCCCCGTGCCCAGGACCATGCCGAAGCGCGGCGCCAGGCTCGTGCGCTCGCGTACGAGCGCCGCCGCCTCCTGGATCTTGTCGTAGAGCCCGTGCACGGATCACTTCCCGTTTGCGAACCCGCTCGCCGCGGGAACAGCGGATTCTACCAGGAACCCCCGAAATCGCAACAGCCGATTCCGCCCTAAACGTCCCAGGCCCGCCGCGGGGCGGGCCTGGGCGCGAGGTCGAGATGCGCGTCTCTCTCAGCTTTCGCTCTCGTCGTCGTAGGAGGCCATGATGTTGCGACGAATCTGTTCGAGGCTCCACTCACCCGTCACTTCCTGAGGCGTCTCCGTCTCTCCCTTGCGCGCGCGCGCGCGGCCCGCGGGGGCGGGGCGCGGCGGCGGCGTGTCCGCGTCGCGCAGCGGCGCGAAGTCGTTGGGCGCGTCCTCCACCACGACGTGGTCCGCTTGCAGGACCTCGCGCTGTCCCTCGGCCATGCGCTCGAGGATGTCGCTGAGGTCGGAGAGCGGCTTCGACTCGCCCCGCGCGCGCTCACGTGCGGAGGGTGCTCCGCCGGTCGGCGACGGCGCCGAGAGAGGCTCCGCGGTCGCCACCGGGCGATCGGGAGGTGCCGGCGCGGCGGCGGTCGGCGCGACCGGTCTCCGCGGTGCCGTCTGCGGCCGCTCGGGCGCGGCGGCCTGCGGGCCCGCTCGCTCCCGGACCGCAGGCGCGTCGAAGAGAGCACGCGTCGCGCGGGGCTCGCTCCCATCCTCGCGGGTCGAGCGCCGGCGCTCGGGCGCGACATCCTCGCCGCGCTCGTCCTCGTCTCGGAAGTCCGTGCCGGCGGACTCGACGAACTGGAGATGCGACTGGGCCACCACGCGCATCTTGGCCAGATAGGCCTCGCGCTGGCTTCGCAGCTGCTGGATCTGCTGGCGCAGTTTCATCGCCTCGCTCTTGATGTCGCGCAGCGCCTTCTCCGCCTCGATCTGCGCTTCCTTGATGATCAGGTTGGCCTCGCGGCGGGCGTTGTCCTTGGCGTCGACGGTCACGCGCTCGGCGGTCAGCAGCGTGTCGCGTAGCGTCTTTTCCATGGCCCGGTACTCCTGGACCTTGTCGTCCAGCTCCAGCACACGCTCGCGCAGGGCCTTGTTGTCGTTGAGAACGGCCTCGTACTCGTCGGCCACCGTGGCCAGGAACGCATAGACTTCGTCCGGGTCCAGGCCGCGCATTCCCTTCCTGAACTCCTGCTTCCTGACGTCCAAGGGCGTGATCCGCATCTCGCTACTCCTCCCGACGGGTGTTGACCTCGGTGGCATGCCGGGGTCGCTCGGGTCTTCCGTGCAAGGAGCACGCCAAAACGGCGCGCCCGGCTACGGCCGTACCGCGCACAACGACAATGGGTTACGAGCGCAATCCGGGGCCGGCTGGGGGACCGGCCGGCCGGAGCATACACAAAATCCGTGGGGCTGGTAAGTTTTTTTCCGGCCCGGTCAAAACGGCCGCTCGCCCGTGATGATGCGCCCGAGCCGGACGATCGTCGCCCCCTCCTCGATGGCGATCTCGAAGTCCTCGCTCATCCCCATGCTGAGCTCGGCCAGGGCCAGGCCGTTCTCGGCGTTCACGCGCCCGCGCAGCGCGCAGAGCAGCCGGAAGCACCGGCGTGTCCGTGCGGGATCCACCGACGCCGGCCCCATCGTCATGAGCCCGGCCAGCGCCACGCGCGGCAGCGCGGCGATCGCGGCCGCGGCGGCGGGCGCGTGGTCGGGGTCGACGCCGTGCTTGCTGGGCTCGCCCGACGTGTTGACTTCGAGCAGCACGCGGGTGTGCGTGTCGCGCTCGCCGCCGAGCCGGTCGAGCGCCTCGGCGACGCGCACGCCGTCGATCGCGTGCAGGAGGTGAAAACGACCGATGGCCTTGGTGGCCTTGTTGCGCTGGAGCGGACCCACCAGGTGCCACCGGCACGGGTGCGTCACCAGGGTCGACTTGGCGAGGAACTCCTGGACGCGGTTCTCACCGATGTCGGCGATGCCCGCCGCGACGACGGCGTCGACGACCTCGGGGCCGAAGGTTTTGGTGACGGCGACGACGGTGACCTCGTCCGTCCGCCCGGCGCGCGCGAGCGCGCCGGCGACGCGTTCGCGGACCCTCCTCACGTTCTCCGCGATACCTTCCACAAACGGCAAGCTATCCGACGGGCCGCGCCGGCGACAGAGAAAACCGTCGCGCCGCGGTGTCAACGAATCTTGACACTCCTGGCGGACGCGCGTTGTTCTCGCGTCCGGGCCGAATCCGAATATATTTGAATCAAAACAACTTACGGGCGCGAAAGATAATGATTTCACATAGAGGAAGGGGCTTGACGCGCGCGGGGGTGCTCCGTACTATCGGCGAACCCTCAAGCGGTAGGGGGCTGGACACGCGCCCGCACAACATCTTGTGGAAAACTCGCGTTTTTGTGGGGATTGGGCCTTGTCCGGGGGCTGTGACGCAGGGCTGGCAGATCGCCCAACGGTGGAATCCTAACATATTGCACGAGAACAAGATACAACGTCGAGGCCGTTCTGTCTCTCGGGGGTGCTAGATGGAGATCACAAAAGTCAAGAAACGCAACGGCGCCGTGGTCGATTTCGACCGCGTGCGCATCGAGCGCGCGATCGAGAAAGCGTGCGCGGCCACCGACACCGGCGTTTCCACGGAGTTCTTCTCCTCGGTGACCGACGACGTCCTCGGAGTGCTCGAGCAGAAGTTCGTCGAGCGAATTCCGGACGTGGAGGACATC
>JAOTVO010000227.1 GCA_029863355.1 Candidatus Krumholzibacteriia bacterium | reverse complement strand
GAGGCGATCTCTTCCGGCGCGAACGGGCGCGCGACGGCGGAGCGCACCAACTGGATGAACTTCTCCTGCACCTCGACATTGCCCCACCACGCGCTGCACTTGGCGAAGGCGACGCGCTCCCACAGGGACATGCGCCCCGCGAAGTAGCTTTCATAGAAAGAGAGATCCTGCACGAGCGGCGCGCTGGCGCCCTCGCCACGCAGGCGAAAGTCGAGTTTGAGGATCCCGACGTCGGCGAACCAGCGGCCCGCGAGCTGCACGCCTTCGGTCACGCGCATGACGTCAGCGCCGTCGGTGACGACGAGGAGGTCGACGTCGCTGGAAAGACGCGGCTCCTCGACGGCGTAGGAACCGAGCGCGAAGAGTGCGACCCCGCGCCCGCCGGGGAAGAGGGACTCGAAGGCGGCGGCGAGATGGCGCCGGGCCGCGCGGGTGCGCACGGCGGGGCCGCGCATGTCCTGGAAGCGGCGCGCGTAGTCGGCGGCGAACGCGCGCAGATGCAGACGGTCGAACCACGCGCGCGCGCGCGCCTGCCGCTCGCCGGCGAGGGTACCTCCCTTGCGCGCCACGGCGGCGTCGAAGCACTCGGCTTCCTCCAGCGCGTCCGCGGCGGCGGCGGGGTCGCCGCTCGCCTGGAGCAGCGCGTCGAGGGCGCCGGCCTGGCCGCAGAGCTTGTGCGTGAGGAGCGACGAGAAGCTGGCGAGGCCGAAGACGAGATCGCGGGCGGCGCGCGCGTCGGCGAGCAGGCGGTAGAACGACGCTTCGCTGCGCCCGGTGGCGGCGATCTGTGCCACGCGCACGATGGCACCCTCGGGGTCGCCCATCCCGACCACGCCCTCGAGAAGCCGGGGCAGCAGCGCCTCGAAGGCCTCGCGCACGCGACGGTCGAGCAGGCGGGGAAAGGACCCGTAGGCCATGGTGTGCAGCGTGCGCATGACGCGGGGCACGTCGTCGATGCCGTACTGGCGAATGATGGCCGTCGCGCGCTCGTCGTCCTCGGGCAGCATGAGGAGTGCGGAATGCGGATGCACCTCTTCGCCCTCGAAGAAGCTCTCGGCGAATGTGCGCACATTGTTGAGGTGGCGCGAGAGCGCCTCGACGAACGACGCGTGTGTATAGGTCCCCAGGGGCCCGGCGGAGACGCGCCGCGCGAGGAGGGCGACCTCGTCGCGCGATTCGGGCACGGTGTGCGTCTTGATCTGGTGCATCATCTGCAGGCGGTGCTCGACGAGGCGGAAGAAGCGGTAGGCCTCGGCCAGCGTATCCGCCTCCCAGCCTTCGCGCAGGCCGAGGCGGGCGATGTGCCCAAGCGCCTCCAGCGTGTTGGGCGTGCGCAGCTCGGCGTGGCGCGCGCCGTGGAGGAGCTGGATGGTCTGCGCGACGAACTCGACGTCGCGGATGCCGCCCGCCATGAGCTTGATGTTGAAGGCGCGCTCGCGCGCGGGGATGTGCTCCTTGATCTGCGTGCGCATAGCGGCGATGCCGTCCAGCGGCGAGTAGGAGAGCGACGGGTTGAAGCAGAGGGCGCGGATCGAGGCGAGCAGCCGCTCGCCCAGCGCGACGTCGCCGGCGACGGCGCGCGCCTTGAGCATGGCCTGGAACTCCCACGGCCGCGCGCGCCGCTCGTAGTAGAGGCGCACCGCCGTCTCGGGGCCGACCAGCGGGCCGGCCTTGCCGTCGGGGCGCAGGCGCAGGTCGACGCGGTAGAGGTAGCCCTCGTCGGTGATCGAGGAGAGCGCATCGGTGAAGCGCCGGGCCAGCTTGGTATGGTACGCCATGGCGTCCTCGTCCTCGGTGTCGCGGCACACGTAGATGAGGTCGATGTCGGAGCTGTAGTTGAGCTCGGCGCCGCCCAGCTTGCCCATGGCGATCACGGCGAAGCCGTCGCTCGGCGGGGCCTGCGCCCCGCGCGCCGCCGCGTCGACAATCTCGAGCACGGCGCCGCACGCTCCCTCGGCGAGCGCGCTCAGCCGGAGTGCGGTCACCTCCACGGGGTCGCGCGCGTGCATGTCGAGGATGCCGATGCGCAGGAGTGCCAGGCGGTGCGCGCGGCGCACGGCGCCCAGCTTCGCCTCCATGCTCTGGAAGAGCGCGGCTTCGCGCGCAAAGCGCTCGGCGTAGTCCGCGGCCGTGTCGGGCGCCTGCCAGGTCGCGCCTTCCATGAGCCAGTACACCGTGGCCGGATTGCGCACGACGATCTCCGCCATGTACTGGCTGCCGCCGAATACCGTGGCCAGCATGTCGAGCACGGGACGGGCGGCGACCAGGGTGGTGAAGAACACTGAGGGATCGCCGGCGCGCTCGAGGTAGTGCTCGAAGTTGCGTACGGCGAGGTCGGGCCAGGGGCTGCCCGCGCAGGTCTCGAGCAGGTCGGCGACGGCCGCGTCGGGCGCGGAGGTCGCGAAGGCGCGCGCGCATAGGGCGCGAAGCGACGGCGCGGCGTCGTCGCCGAAACCCGGCAACGCGATGCGCGCCGCCGCCGCTGGCGCTCCCTCGAGGCGCTCGCGCTGGAACGCGTCGCGCAGGCGCGCGACCAGGGTGTCGATGCTCTCGCGGATGGGCGTCGCCATGACGGGAAGGAAGCGGCCTCCGGTCCGGAAGCCGACGATAGCACTTGCGTAAGCCGCAGTGCTACCGTAAACTAGGCGCGCGCCCATGAAGAAGGTCGAAGCATATGTTCGCCCGTTCAAGCTCGACGACGTGAAGAGCGCGCTGATGGAGATCGGCGTGAAGGGCATGACCGTTTCCGAGGTCAAGGGGTTCGGCCGCCAGAAGGGCCACACCGAGCTCTACCGCGGCAGCGAATACCACGTGGACTTCCTCCCCAAGAGCAAGATCGAGGTGTTCGTCACCGACGATCTCGCCGACGCCGTCGTGGACGTGATCGTCAAGGTCGCTAAGACCGGACAGGTGGGCGACGGCAAGATCTTCATCCTCCCCGTCGAGGACGCCATCCGTATCCGCACCGGCGAGAGCGGCGACGCCGCTCTCTGAGCCGTGATCGTCCTGGGCATCGAGACGTCGTGCGACGACACGTCGCTCGCGCTCTATTCGGAAGCGCGCGGCGTGATCGCCCAGCTCACGGCGAGCCAACTCGCCCACGACGCCTTCGGCGGCGTGGTGCCCGAGCTCGCGTCGCGCGAGCACATGCGCGCGCTGGTGCCGGTGTACGAGGCGCTGCTCGCGCAGAGCGGCGTCGGCGCGGACGCGATCGGCGGCGTCGGTGCGGCCAACCGACCCGGCCTCATCGGCTCGCTCCTGGTCGGCGTGTCCTTTGCCAAGTCGCTCGCGTATGCGCGCGGCGTACCCGTGGTGGGCGTCCACCACATCGAGGCGCACATCCTGTCCAATGAGCTCGGGGGCGAGACGCTTCAGTATCCCTGTGTGGTGCTCGTCGTCTCCGGCGGGCACACCGCGCTCTTCCACGTTCGCGAACAGGGAGGTTACCGGCTCGTGGGCAGCACGCGCGACGACGCCGCCGGCGAGGCGTTCGACAAGATCGCCAAGCTCCTCGGCCTCGGCTTTCCCGGCGGACCGGCCATCCAGAAAGCGGCCGAGTCCGGCGATCCGCGCGCCGTCGATTTCCCGCGCGCCATGCGCGAGCGCGGCAACCCCGACTTCAGCTTCTCCGGCCTCAAAACCGCCGTGCGTCTCCACGTCGAGTCGCGCGGCACGCTCGACGCGCGGGCCATCCACGACGTCGCTGCCTCCGCGCAGGCGGCCATCGTCGAGGTGCTGATCGAGAAGACCGTCGCCTGCGCGCGCGCGCAACGCGTGCGTCACGTCTACCTGGCCGGCGGCGTGGCCGCCAACGGACCGCTCCGCGCGGGCTTGAAAGAGGCGTGCGCCGCGCGCGGCATCGCCTACCACGCGCCGCTCCTCGAGTACTGCACCGACAACGGCGCCATGATCGCGCACACCGCGCACGTCCACCTCTCCCGCGGCCGCGACGACGGACTCGACCTCGACGTTCGCGCGCGCGAGCCGCTGGGACCGTGGGGCGAATAGTCCCTCATCCTTCCCCTTACTTCCCCGTCGTTCCCACCCTCGCTTCACGCGTCCTTATAAGCAATGCGTGCGGTGCGTGATGGTGTGCGCGCGGCGAAATGGGGCCGGCACCGTGCTTGCAAGTGGCTATCGCGCATAGTTTTACGCCGCAGCCCCCGGCCCCGACCCTTGGCATGCTCCTTGCGTTTTTGGGCGTGTTCTTTGGGGGGTAAGTGCGTCCACAGCTTTCGATTCGGAAAACATGATCGCTCCCGAAAATGCGACCTACCGGATACTCGTCGTCGACGACGAGCCGCACATCCGCCAGATCCTCAAGTTCACGCTGGAGAAAGCCGGCTATCAGGTCTTCTCCGCCACGGACGGGGAAGAGGCGCTGGCGCGTGCCTCCGAGATCAAGCCGCACCTGGTGCTCCTGGACGTGATGATGCCGCGGATGGACGGCTACGAGGTTTGTCGCAAAATGCGAGAGGACTTCGGCTTGAGCCAGATTCCCGTGATCATGCTCACCGCCAAGGGCGACCAGCGCGACAGGATCACGGGTCTGGAGGGCGGCGCCAATGACTATCTGGTCAAGCCGTACTCCAACGAAGAGCTCCTCTTGCGCGTGCGCAACGTGCTGGAGTGGAACATCAA
>JAOTVO010000226.1 GCA_029863355.1 Candidatus Krumholzibacteriia bacterium | reverse complement strand
GTCTTCTACGGCAAGCTCACGCGCGGCCTGGCGCTGGCCACGCTGTTCTCTCTCTCGGTCGTGCAGATCGTCGCGCTTGGCTTCATCGTCGAGGACTGGCACGTGATCGACTTCGCGACGCCGCTGTGGAAGTGGATTCTCCCCGCGGTCGGCATCCTTGTCGCCTACTTGGCGTCGATCTTCTCCAAGCAGTACTTGGAGGTCAGAAACTATCGCACCCCGACGCTGCGCCGCGGGGGCGCGCGCGACGACGAGGGAGTGCGCACGGCGTCCGCGTGACGCCCCGGAGGTGAAACGAAATGGCGCTTGAAGGCAATCTCAGCTCCTTCGGTCTCTCCGAGATCCTGCAGCTCATCTCCGTGCAGCAGAAGACGGGTATGCTCACGGTGCAGGCCGACGACCGCTCCGGCGTCATGTTCTTCCGCGACGGCAAGCTCGTGTCCACGCGGGACCGCCGCCGCCGCGTACGCGACCCCTTCCGCGACTACCTCACCCGCTACGGCGTGGTGAGCCGCGACGACCTGATCCGCATCAGTCAGATTTCGTCGCAGTCCAAGCTGGATCTCACGGAGATTCTCGCCTCCGAACGGTTCATGACCGGGGACGAGATCGATAAACACTGGCGCAAGCAGGTACAGGAGAGCGTGCACGACGTGCTCACGTGGGAGCAGTGCTCGTACAAGTTTATCTCCAACGAAGACATCGTCGCCGGGATCAGAACCCTCGGCGAGTTCAGCGTCGAGGCCATGCTGATGGAGAGCATGCGCCGCATCGACGAGTTCCCGCAGATGCTGGCCATGTTCCCCACCGACCAGATGCTGGTGACGCGGGTCGTCAAGGGGGTGGACGCGGAGAAGGAGAAGGCCGAGGGCGAGGGCGAGGGCGAGGGCAAAGACGAAGGCGACGGCGGAGACGGCGACGACCGGGAGTTGTCGCAGAACGAGACGGCCATTCTCGCCCTTCTCACCGACATCGTTAGTATCCGCGACCTGGTCGCGCGCGGCAAGATGCCGCTGTTCGAGGTCTACGAGGCCCTCAAGCTGCTCAAGGAAAAGGACCTCATCAAGGTCAAGGACGAGCACTCGACGGGCGCGGGCACGACGACCGCCGCGGGCCGGTCCGCGCGCGGTCGCGCCCTCGGCAACCCGCTGCCGTTCGTCGCGGCCGCGCTGCTCTTCTGCGCCGCCGGCGCCGTGGGGATGGGCGACGTGGTCCGGCGCGTGGTCACCGAGGGTGTCGACGCAGCCGCGATCGCCCGCGACGACGCTCTGGAGCGGTCGCGCCTGGAGCACGCGCTGCGCTGGCGCATCGAGGCCTACCGCGCGCGCCACGGGTTCTTCCCGCCCTCGCTCGACGCGCTGGTCACCGAAGGCCTGGCTTCGGACGCCATGCTGAGCCGCGCTGAGGAGATGTCCCTCCGTTACCGGTTGACGCCGGGGCGCCCCACCTATACCCTGCTCTAGCTTCCGCCGCACGCCGCGGCGGGGCAACCACCCAAAAAATGCTCGCGCGTATCCTGCTTCGCGCAGGCGATTACATCTTCGTGCTCCGACCGCTCATCCTGGTTCCGGTGTGGAGCTTCTACCTGCTCGGCGCGCGCTCCGGCGCGCTCGCGGCGCCGCCGGGCGGGGCGGTGCGGGTTTTTCCCGCGCTGGCCTGCCTGACGCTCCTCATGGCGTCCGCATACCTGATCAACCAGGTCTTCGACCGCCGCACGGATGCGCTCAACGAGAAGGGACACTATCTCACGCGCGGCATCTTCTCCGCACGCTGGGTGGTGGGATTCGCGGTCGCGCTGTTTTTCGCCGCGGCGTGGGTCAACCACACGCTTCCCGCTGCGCAGCGCGCGGCCATGGTCGCCGCACTGGTGCTCGCGATGGCCTATTCTCTCCCGCCGGCGCGCCTGTGCGCGCGCCCCTTCCTCGATCTGCTGGCCAACGCCCTGGGCTACGGCGGCGTCGCGTTCGCGGCCGGCCGCGCGGTTTTCGACCCCTCGCTGGCGGAGGCCGCCCGCGCCTCCCTTCCCTGGGTGCTCCTGGTGGGCGCCACCTTCCTGCACACGACCATCCTCGACGTCGAGGGCGACCGCGCGGCCGGCAAGCGCACGACGGCCGTGGCCATGGGTGCCACCCGCGCGGCGCGCGGCGCGGCGGTGCTCGCGCTGGCCGCGACCGCGGCGGCGGCGGCACAGTGGCGATCGACGGGGGACACGCTGGCGTTGCTGGTGACCGCGCCGCTCGCGGCCGCCTACGCGCGTTGGGCGTTCGCGCGCTGGACGACGCCGCGCTCGAGCGCGCACGCCGTGCAGGGCGCCACCGCGCTGGTGGCGCTGGCCGCGGCGTGGAACGAGCCGCGCCTGCTGGCCGTGGTCATCCCCCTCGTCCTCATCGCGCGGCTGTACTACCGCCGCCGCTTCGGCGTGCCCTATCCGGGGCCCGCGGACGACGCTTCAGCAACGGCGTGAGCACGGCCACCGCGTTGATGGCCCGGCACTTCACGTCCTCGAGCCAGAAGAGCGGTCCCGGCCGCAGCTTGGTCTCCACGCTCCCCGCCGGATCGATGATGTATACCGCGTCGCGGCGCAGCGCGTAGCGGTCCACGCGGTCGCTCCGGCCGCGCGGATAGAGCGAGAAGGCCGCCGCGTAGCCCGCCTCGCGCGCGGCCGCACGCACACGCGCGTTGCTGCGTCCGAAGGGGTAGGAGAGCGTTCGCACCGCCACGCCGAGCGACGAAGCGATCAGCTCGCGCGAGCGGACGAGCTCGTCGCGCAGGCCGGGCCCGTCCAGGCGCGTCAAGTCCGCGTGGCTCGCGCCGTGCGAGCCCACCGTGGCCCCGGCGGCCGCCATCTCGCGCAGCTCGTCCCACGTGGCGTGGCGATGCCGGGGGCGGCCCAGCCCGAGATCCCAGTCGTTGGCCCTCCCCGCGTAGTCGCTCACCACGAACAGGTGAAACGGAATCGCGCGCGCGCGCAGGATGGGAAACGCTTCCTCGTAGACGCTCGCGTAGGCGTCGTCGAACGTGACGAAAACGGCGCGCGCCCACTGCTCGGAGGGCGCTTCCAGGGCGGACAGGTACTCGGCCTCGGAGAGGAAGCGCCAGCCCGATTCCCACAGGTGGTCGAGAGCGCGCGCGAAGCGTGCGGGCGTGGTCCAGGTGCCCTCCCAGCAGAATCGCCGCGAGAGCTTGTGAAAGCAAAGGGCGCGCGGCGCGTCGCGGCACGGGTATCCGTGGCGCAGTCGCCATACGGCGTAGGCCACGGCCAGCGCTCCTATTACCGTCATGAAGATGGACATACCGCCTCGAAACGCCTGTTCAGAACTCGTAGCCGACCCCGAGCAGCAAGTTCCACGTCGACCATAGACGAGCGCTGCGATGCGCTCCGCCGCAATGATAGAGGCGATGTCCGCGCCCGTCTACAGTGACAGCGTTTGACCGTTGCCGGCGGGCGTGATAATCTCTGTGCGTCAACGGAGGTTTCTTCATGATCACGCCCGCAAATCGCATCGCCCGAAGCAAACGCTACGTATTCGACGAGCTCGCGCAGATGAAAAAGGTGGATCCGCGCGATCCGTCGACCTTTTTCGACCTCTCCATCGGCAACCCGGACTCGCGGCCGGACCCCGAGATCCTGGAGATGCTGGGAGCGCAGCTGCGCAGCGAGAAGTTTCAGAACCACCGCTATTCCCCCTTCGACGGCGCCCCGGAGTTCCGCAGCGCGGTGAGCAAGTGGTACGGCAAGCGCTTCGGCGTGACCGGAATCGATCCCGACGGGCAGGTGCTGCCGCTCATCGGCTCCAAAGAGGGGATCGCACACCTGCTGCTCGCCTACGTCGACCCCGGCGACACCGTCGTCGTCGCCACGCCCTGCTATCCCGCCTACCTCAGCGCGGCGCGCGTGGTGGAGGCGAACGTGGTGGAGCTGCCGCTGCGCGCGGAAAACGGTTTCTTGCCCGACTACTCCGACATCTCCGCCGACGTGTGGGACCGGGCCAAGTTCCTCTTCTTCAACTATCCCAACAACCCCACGGGCGCGGTGGCGGAGATGGACACCTTCGAGCAAGCGCTCGCGCTGGCGCGCAGGCACGATTTCATCGCGGTGAGCGACCTCGCCTACACGGAGCTGGCCCTCGAGCCCGGCTGTCCGACGCCGAGCATCATGCAGCTGGCCAACGCGGCCGATCACGCCCTCGAGTTCCACTCCTTCTCCAAGAGCTACAGCATGGCCGGCTGGCGGCTGGGGTGGGTGGTGGGCAACCGCGAGGTACTGGGCAACCTGGTGAAGGTCAAGGCCAGCGTGGACTTCAGCGTCTTCCTGGCCATTCAGCGGACCGGCGCCGAGATCCTGCTGGCCGAGCGCGACTTCGCCGAGCCGCTGCGGCGCGCTTACCGACGCCGCCGCGACCTCCTCGTCGACGGGTTCGCCGAACTGGGCTGGCCGCTGGCCCGGCCGCGCGCCGCCATGTACATCTGGGACCGCGTGCCCGCTCGCTACGGCGACAAGGACTTCGAGTTCGTGAAGGACTTCTTCGACGCCACCGGGGTGATCGTCTCTCCGGGGTCGGCCTTCGGCGCGCACTGCCAGGGCTTCATGCGCATCTCGATGGTCATCGACGAGGCGGCGATCGCGCGGATGTTCGAGGCCGT